>NZ_JBSXON010000091.1:0-4278 GCF_056859475.1 Halopseudomonas sp. L-58 | reverse complement strand
GCCCGGCTGTACCGAAAGAGCCACAACACCGGCGCGCAGCTGAGTTACATGGGGCATGTGCTGATGGAACACCGCAGTGGCCTGGTGCGCAGTGCTCATGTGACTCTGGCCGGTGGCCGTGGCGAACGCGAAGCCGCGCTGGCGATGCTGAGCAAGCTGGGTGGTCGCCGTCGCCGCACCTTGGCTGCGGACAAGGCCTACGACACGGCAGACTTCGTGGCCGCCTGTCGTGCCCTCGGCGTGACACCGCATGTGGCGCAGAACACCAGTGGCCGGCGTAGCGCCATCGACGGCCGTACCACGCGCCATGCTGGCTATGGACTGAGCCTGAAGATTCGCGCCTGGATCGAAACCCACTTCGGCTGGCTCAAGGCGGCGGCAGGCCTGCGCCAGGTGAAGCAGCGCGGACTTGAGCGTGTCGACGCGCTGTTCCAGCTGGCCATGGCGGCAAGCAACCTGGTGCGCCTGCCGAAGCTGCTGGCTACAGGCTCAATGGCATGAGTGCGTTGACGGGGAAGGTGCGCCTGGAGCACGCCAAATCGGGCTATTTCCATCGATTGGCGCCCTAAACGGGAAGTAAACGAGCGCGACCGCTGCTGCCAGAAGCAGTGGACGTAATCATCGCGGCGAATTTCAACAGGCTGCTAACGGCTTCTTACATACCGGCTGCGTCGAGTAGCGGGTTGCCAGATTGGCCGGGAGTGCCGCCAGCCTTGTAGGCGTTAACCATCACATTGCCGCGAAATTCGAAGATGGTGTTCTCGAAGATGTTCGGCCGACCCGGTTTTCCGCCGATCATGGTGTAGGGGTAAGTCCAGACTTCCATGCCGCTCACATTCGATTTAGAAGGAGGGTTTCCTACGGTTGCGATCACTTGGCTCTTTGTAGCACTGCCTTTCTTCAGCGAGGCCAATTGCTCCTCGGTGATTAGAGTGCCAGTTACATAGTCTTCACCAACGCCGTGGGCCATGGCAATCGAATCAACAACGCCGTCAAGGGCTGAAGACGCGAAGCTGATGCCCGTACCAATACCGCTCGAAACCTTGTTCATAGCGTCATTGGCAGTCATACCCGAACAACCTGTCAGGGCTAGAATGGTCACAGCCATCAGGGTGACAGCAGAGGTGCGGAGAGTGTTTTGCATCGGGCATTTCCTTGTGTTTTGAAGAAATTAGCGCTATCCATTAAACGCTGAATAATCAGCAACTTAGCCAGATTGGCGACGAAATTTAACATCAATTTGATATTACTGATCAAGCAAAAATCGGGCGCAAAAATTGACGATCCGAATTTTTCCTTAAAAAACTGCCGGCATTTCGACACCCATCGACCAACTACACCTAACAGCCGCTTACGTCTTCCTCCCGCGCCTACTTGCGTTGCCTAGGAACCCTTTGCGTGAAGCGCATAGCCTTCTCAAGCGCAGTGAATCGCCCCCTAGTTTCGTAGACACCTCCTAGCGGACCTCATAATCCGCTCCACTAGGAGGTGCCATGAGCAACCCGCGTTATCCCGAAAAATTCAAAATCGACGCAGTCAGACCAGTGACCGAACGAGGTCTGCCGGTGGCTGAGATAGCTGCTCGTTTGCGCATGTCGCCCCACGGCCTGTATGCCTGAGTTAAACACTACAGCAAGCCCTAAGAGCAGCGCGCACAAGAGGACGATCAGCAAACTGAGCGGCGGCGTCTGCGTCCGAACTCAAGCTAGTGACCGAAGAGCGAGCCATCCTAAAGAAGGCCGCCGCGTACATTGCCAAGGAGTGCGGCTGAAGTACGCCGTCATCCACCAGCTATCCGCTGATTATTCGGTTCGCCGCCTGTGCTTGACGCTGAAAGTACACGCCAGCGGTTACTATGCGTGGCCGATCAAACCGAAGTCGGTACCAGCCAAGGATGATCAACGCGTGCTTGAACTGATCGAGCACTCGTAGTTTGAGAGCAGCGGAGGGTACGGCTACCGGAAAGTCCAAGACGACTATCGTGAGCTTGGCGAAGCATGCGGCAAGCATCGTGTTGCTCGAATGTGATGCGCCTAGAAGGGCCCGTTCGCAGAAAGGGTATCGTCGTCGACCGGGCTGCTGTGGTGGTCAGCCTCCATCGGTCCCACTGAATCATCTGGAGCGCCGATTCAATATCACCGAACCAAACAAAGTCTGGGTCAAGGACATCACCTACATCCGCACCTTTGAAGGCAGGTAATCATTTGGTCAGTGAAGCCGCAGATGGCCAGCGATCTGCCTATTGATGCCTTGTTGATGGCCGTTTGGCGCCGCAAACCAAAGCAGGAGGTGATGATTCACTGAGGCCAACGTAGTCAGTTCAGTAGCGGCGACTGGCAGAGCTACCTGGAAGCCAACAACTTGCTTGGTAGCATGAGTCGGCGTGGTAACTGCCGTGACGCCGCGGTAGCGGAAAGCTTTTTCCCACTGCTGAAACGGGAGCGGAGCAGCAAAAAATCTGCAGCGTTAGACAGGATGTTCGCGCTGATGTGTTCGACTACGTCGAGATGTTTTACAACCCAAAGCACCAGCATGGTTTCAACAACCACCTGTCACCGATAGAATTTGGGAAGCGATATTTACTGAGCCTAGCTTACTGAGCCTAGAAGGTGCCAAGGGAATCCGGAGCCATTCAGAGTGCGCAATGGCGCGAGGTAGAGATGAGCGGAGACGATGACGACAAGCAGCAGCGAATCAACAACGCCGAACTGGCGAGGGCATCTGCTGCAATTGAGGGCATTCGCGAACCTGAGCTAGTCAAAGAGCTGATACCGAAGTACATCTCGGGAGAAATGACGATCGAAGAAGTCATCAACGAAGCACGGGATCGCTTCAATCTCAAGCCATGATCTATCTACCGTCGGTGCCCTCGCTGCCCTTCGATCACAACGCAGCTCAGGCGCGCATCTCCTCCCCGCTTCACCATCGCTTTTAGACCAGTTAGCCTCCCGCGAGCTGGTTCCAGCGAAAGGTTATCAGGGGTATCGAAGAGACCATCATATTCCTCTGCATTCAGTACGCTTGAGACAGTTTTCACTGACAACGAGTGAATCGAGTCGTAGCCGCTTTCGTAACCCTCAACGAGTACCTCTGCGTCGCTAGGGTATTGACTAAGCAGCTTGATGAGCTGAGATATATTCACGCTAAAATCCCCCTATTGAGCCTCTCCGGGTTTCGTGGGGCTCCATTTTTTGAAAAACTGACGCGCATATGCCAATGTAAAAAGTCACCCAACAATTTCGTGACTGCTGCTCAAGCTGAACTCATGGAAAAGCGTAGAAATGCTGAAGTGGGCAACCTAGCTCAAAAAGCAGCACTTGCTGGGACCGACTGGCTATTTTTACCTGCAGAGTCTGAGACACTATACATACAGCACCAGTATATCCCCCTGCTCCCTACTTATGGGCACCGCAAAATTCTAGGCGGCTCAAGCAATTTTTTTCACTACAATATTGAAAATTTCTGGTTTCGACCGATGAAGATCAATATAAAAGATTACGAGCAGCTAGCATTCCTGTGTCACAGCCGCAATCACGATATACCCATCGATGGAGAGACAGCGCTTGCTATCTATGAAAGCGAATGGCGGTGGCTCGAATGCGACGATATGAAGCAAGAGGAGAAAGAGCTTCTTGAGATGCTCATAATGCGTCATGGAAACGGAATGGTGCGAATCAGAGGACCCTTTGCAATGAGAGCTAGGTACAGACAGAAGCAGCTTGTGGCGCAATTTGCCAAAGACGCAGCTCGTGTTGGAAGTCCGCAGCGAATATCAGAAGAAATGTCTATTAGTGAGCTATGTGATAAAGCGGGCATTGAATGCATCGACGACCCAGCCGCTGATAAGAAAATTGTCGCGCTGATAGACTATGTCGACCACTATATTGATATTCACGCAACGCCGTATTTTTACAGCGTCGGCAGAGACTTCATTGAAGAAGATGATGAGTCAGACGTTGCATTGCGTATTTTGGAAATCCTTGCGTACACGCTGCATGAGCCTATCTCGCGGCAGTGCTTGCAGCTAAAACGCTACTTCATAGCGCCGCCAGGGTCTTACTCCAACCCTCTGTAACAAGCCGCCAAGCCAGGCGCTCATGCTGCACTACTCAAAAGCTGGAACGGCTTTGAAAGATCGTAAGCGCTCAACAAACCCCGCTCTTGCGCTCAGTCGTTTTCTAATCTCCCGTCGATAACAGGCGACTGCCCGCATCTTTTATCGCCGAGAGCAGATGTGGTGACACATTCCAGCGCTGCCCACTGTCCGTTACAACGGTG
>NZ_JBSXON010000090.1:0-6525 GCF_056859475.1 Halopseudomonas sp. L-58 | reverse complement strand
GCACGCTGGTCGGGCAATACTCGAAACTGGCAACCCGTAGGCAGCGTTTGGCTGAATCCAGAGAAGGAAACGACCGTTATCCATGTGCATAGTGAACTAGAAGCAGCATGACTCATGTTCCAACTACATTGACAGACGCCGTTACCAAATGGCTGGTATTGACCTCAAGTTGCCGTCAGGCAGTCCGTGCCATTCGCTTTTTAATTGTGCATGTGCTGCAGCGGACTGAACTAGACATGCTTTTTCCTGCATGCGCGAGGCACGTGCATGCAGGCTTTACGCTTTACGCTGGTAAAGCCCAAGAAATCGCGCTAGGTTTGTTACATCAAGGGATCCAAGAGCACCGACATGGACATCGCCAACGAGCAATCACAGACTTTTCAAGTGACCAACGGCCACCTTCAGGCCGGCATCATCCTTCGTTTTGAATACAAAACCCAATAGATGCTGCTACATCAGTGTGGCGGCTTAGTCCAAGAGACATTTGAGCGGCATGCTGTACACGCCGTTCAAATGCTTAGATGTTATCCATAAAGATACGAAGACCAAGAAAATGTTGAAAATGTCTTATACGACATGCGACAAAACTCTACAAGATGGGGCGAAGTTGGGATGGGTATTTCCACCCGAATATCCAATTAAAAGCTATATAGAAATAATGTCTAAATTAAACTCAGGCGAGAATGAAATAGATAAATTTTTTACTGATTACTTTAATTCGGACTTTGAGAACACGGTCAAGGCTCCTATCCGACAATACTATTCAAGCATACCAGAATACCTTAGAACCTTGCTGGAAGAGTGCTTTATCTCGTACGAAAATGGTCACTATCAGATTTGCGTCCCTGCTCTATTTGCAACCTTGGAAGGGTTGCTAACCGAACTATCCAATGACCAAGATCGTGTAAATACAAAATACACTCAAGGAATAAGAGATAAGATCCAACTCCTTGGTGAAAGCCCAAAAATATTACCCCTAACATCAATTTCTTACTTCCTTGAAATGGCATTCTGCCAAAGCAATTTCAACGAAACAGAAACTGACATGATAAATCGCCATTGGTCTCAGCACGGGAGATACATAAAAGAGCTGTCTAAAAAATCCCCCTTGCAGTTATTTAACGCTGTAGCATTGGTTCTGTTCGCAAAGAAATTCATTAAGGGGGAAACGCAGTTTTGAGGTGCCAGATAGCCACAGAAAAGTATTTTTTGAAGGTCATGCGACCTTGTCGGGTCTAAACCAACTGACGCGTGAACTTGAGCAGCTAGCAAATGATGTTTTGCGTGAGAATCAGCGTTCTTTCCACCGCCTGGCTGAAGCTAGGGTGGAATATTAATGCGCACGAGCACTCGTCATGGCTAAAAAGATTCGTATGCTCAGGTTGATTTGCATTCGGTTTTGTTGTTTTAGTGGCATATAGGCGCACGATTGCCAAAAAAATAACTGGAGTGAAAAGAATATGAAAAAATTTTCCGCCGCAGGCACATCCTTCCAGAAGGATAACTGGAAAAGCATCTTTAAAGGCGATGCATGTATAGATCAATGCAGGATTACACTTTCGCCTGACAATGAAAACAAATTTGACACTAATGCAGTTAAAGTTATGTATGAAGGCGTTCAGCTGGGCTTTATGAATCGCTCTGACGCCTTGCTATATAGATCGAAGTTTGGAGACAAAGAAGCTGAGGTAGGCGGAAGAATAGTTGTTAAAGGGGATAAAAGAACGATAGAGTTTGATGTTGATATTAATGACGGAATGAATCATTATGTTTACAAGATAACCAACCTTTTAAACGGTTGTTACTATATAGGAAAGCGGTCTTGTCTTGTTGAAATTGATGACGATTTCAGGTATATGGGAAGTGGGGTTGAGCTTTTAAGGGCCATCTATGAGCATGGCAAAGAAAACTTCAAGAAAGAGATTATTTATCGCTGCGGAAGCGCCAGCGAAGCATTTAAAAAGGAAGCCAAGCTTGTTACATTAAAAGAGGTTAGCGACCCGCTTTGCTACAACTTGGTGGTTGGTGGGGCTAACGGATACCAAAGGACTCTTAATGCTTTAAGTGAACTTTGGGATGAAATTGACGTTATTGACTATCTAGGTTTTTTTAGAGAATTAAAAACAATGTCTAAATGCGAGCTCGATTCGCTCGAAAAATCAATTCAATATCAAAGCCAATGCACTATAAGCTCTGACACCAGGATTCCATCTAATGAAGAGCGCATGTCGAATTGGGATAGGCGTTTTAAGCTTGAACTCATTCGTTTAGTGAAGGGATTGTCTACGAAAGAAAGAATTGCCAAAATTTTCTGCAAAGTAGATATTGCTCCTTTTTTAGAAGCTATCCCCGATTAGAGAGGCGCTACTTAAAGTAGCAATTCGCCTGAACATGCAGCCCCAGTTCACCACAGAACACCACCCCCAACGAAGTATATAATTAGCCTATTTTTTTGACAGTGCCCTCCAGCCTCTCAAAATCGGCCCCATCAATCATGATCGCAACCATATGGAAAATATAGTTCAACAACTGGGAGGAAAACTGTTTTATATTTTTCTTTCTCTTACCAACGATGACTTGCTCATTGATATGCCGCAATCGCAAGTAGGCTTGAATCGATTTCCCTTGACTCGCATCCTTCACTTTGTAGCTTATTCCCAATGATCTCCAAACATTCAACTCCTCGTCGACAACCTTGGGCGCATGCAAAATACTTAGCTCCCAGCGCGACCTAGGTATTACCTTTTCAATTAACTTGACGAACTTTATTACGTCTTCCGTTTGCGTGAACCGGGTGCCAGGCTTGGTTTGACTCGTATTGTTTTTCCAGTAATCAATACACCACCTGACACCTTCGCTATCCTCCCGAAATGCATCCTGTAGCGATGAAATCACACCATCGATTTCTTTTGCGGTCGCCTTGTCTTGAGGCCTGATGGGCGCTAGCGGAAAGCCGATGGCGGTCGGGCTCACTGCTTTTGGAAAATGCCGGCGATTTCCGGATTTTGTTTTCAGGTCCTGTATTTTGGTTGCTGAATCTAACCAACCATTTATCTTTTTTTCTTCGATTGAGTAACGAATGCAAAGCGTCGAGACAGGATCACCATCTTCAAGAGCCCGCAGCACTGAATAGCAATCAAGAACTGTTGGCTTTGACTTTGAAGGAGCTTGTTGCCACTCGGCGGTATCGCCAGCGGAGGCATCACCTGCCTTGATGCTAAGGCACATGGGGGAGAGCCGATTCAGTATTTCATGCCGCAGATCAGAGAGTCTGGCCCTGCTGCCTTTTTCTTTTGAGTAGGCATTGAGGGTCTGAGCTGACAGTCCACTAAGAGGAGCAAGCTGCTCTATATCAAGCTCGGGGTCATACTTTCTAAGCCTTTCCCATACATGCAGGCTTACCTCGTGGATGTAGTACAAAAACGTCGTTTCAGGTGACAGGTGTCCGGCAACGCCAGCAATTGCGCTATATTTGTCGCGGCTGCACATCGGATTTGCACTGAACAAATCTGACCTTATCTTCTTGGCGTGCTCCAAGCTGTATCCCGTCAGCGTTACAATCAGGTCCGGGGACTCCTCCATCACGACAAATAGATTGGTTAGGGTGCTGTGCCGAAGGTGATGAAAGGAAAGCTCGCCCAGTCCCTGAAAGCCCAGGAGTGCTTTGATCAGGCCTGACACCAAGCTCCCGCTGTGCGGAACTGTCACCGCATGAGGATCTGAAAATAGCAGAGTGCTGGTGTGATTCTCGTTCTGAATCAGGCGCTTTTTAAAATATTGCTGAAAACGCTGCATTTCACTCGGAAGTAGCAACAAATATAGTGGGATCCTTCGTCGTGCCGAGTCGCTTTTGTTGCTTCCGTAGCGATTATTAACTACGTATATCCATCTTTCTTCAGACCTCTCAATGTCTGACAACCGCAGCTTGAGCAGTTCTCCGCGGCGCATTCCTGTGCGGTAAGCCAAAATCAGCAGAACCGCAAAACCTTCCTTGGTGTCCGGATCGGTGCCAGTCAGGTTTTGTATGCTCTGGAGCATGGACTGAAAATTGTGCTCCGGAATATAGCCTGCACGGACCTGAGACTGCGCCTGTGTGGTACCCACACCCTCAAAAAAACTGCTTAATGCTGGCAACGCATATCGATCTGACTGGGATGCAAACTCGTGCAAGTCCTGCAGACGGCCTTGGAGATAGTTTTGCGACTGAATCTTATCTTCCGGCTTGAACGACAGCATTTCGCGGTAGACATGCTCCAGCTCACTCTCATCCATGTCATCAAGGTCAGCTTCATTTGTATGAAACAACCAAAGGCGAGCAATTTCGGTGAAATACCGCAATGCTGAAGAAACCTTTATTTTGCGCGATACAAGCCTGTCGAGCAGCCAGTCAACCAGGATGGCCGCATTCAAGGATAGATTCTGACGACTTATCTCCTGCAGTCGCCTGATCGCCTGGGCGGGTGTGTTTTTTAAACCGGAAATCTCTGCCTTCAGAGCAGCATGCATTTGCCTGATGAAGATATCGGGTGTAATCGTGTCTCCCGCATACTCGCTTCGAGTCAGCGCGACGTGTTTTTTTGTGTCCTGTCCGCCGCTTTTACCCGGACTGATCAGCACATCATTTAGAGAAAATGCCTGAGGGATCTTGCTATCCAGATTCCGAGCAAACCTGTTCTGGTGATGCTTTGAAGGTAGCGAGACTGATCCCACACGGCCTGCCGCGCACTCCAACAACGCCTGAGGCAGCTCAACATCAGGTAAGGCCTCTGTTACTGATTGCGCGCCTTGGCAAAAGGCATTCAGGCTCGATAGGGTTTGCCTATGTGCGCCGTTGGTGAGCCTGCCCTCGATAATCTTCCAAACATCGAGTTGATGGAGCGGGCCAGATGTTTCTGTGAATTTATTACTCCCTGACGCCTGAAACCTCAGCAGTTGCCCAAGAGTTCTATTGTCTGGGTAAAATCGATGAAGCGATTGCCAACCTGCACCGCTCTCATCAGACACCCTTTGGTTCAACGGATCCTGACCTCCCTCAAGCAGTAGATCGATCCAGAGGCATGTGCTGCTCTCACTTCTGGCAAGCGTCAACGGCTTGGGTTCATTGATCAGTACATTAGCCAGGCTGGTGACAGCTCGCGGATTTGCCAAGCCACCGAACACTATTGCGGAAATCAGCACATCGGCCAGCGCGGCTTGACCATTTCGTGAACCCTTTTCACTGGCCAACACCTGTTGCCAGCTCTGGCAAAGATTTGCTGCGATAATCCCTGCCTTGAAGCGCTTAAGATTACGACTACTCGTGGTTCTCGGTACGCTTACGATCGTCGCTGGTATATCTAGCTGCCACAAGCCCTCCTCATTCCCCTTTGCGATGTGTTTGGCCAATGCCATGAAGGCAAAACGTAGGCTTGTGATATCTGCATATCGCGTCCTGAGAAAGCTCTGAAAGCGCTTAACTTGTTCATTATATTTTTCGGCATCCACAGGAATCTCAGATAATGCCGGCATGTGAGCAGAAACCATGTCAGGCATATCTCTCATAACATGCGCGTGGCTATGTGATTTCCTTTTTTGATTTTTCTTGGCCCGCGCTGCCGAACCATATGCGGACCTACTCATGGGGATGACCTTTGCTGGTCAGCGAAACGATTTTTAGCCTTTCCATCAGCTGCTCTACCGAAGCCGCAAGCTTTTCCATGGCCTTCATGCTCATTCCACTAAACTTGGTAAACCCTTCCTGCCCTGGATTTGCATGCCCCATCCATGTGTCGGTTGACTCCGCAGACACATTTTCTTCGCGTGACAGGAAGGTGCGCAAAAAATGCCGATGCCAATTTGGTGGTAGATCCAAAAGCCCCGCCCAGAAGCGCTGAACACGTTTTGGTGACACAGAAATCATTTTGATGTCATCCACTGTATCCCCTCTCTCTATCAGGAAGAGCAAAGGACGCTTGCCACTGAGCACTTCTCCAACCTGCTGCGCAAATGCTGGGGATAGGTCCTGTATCTGGATGAACAGTCGCTCCAAATGCTGCGTATAGAGTTTAATTTGCCGCACTGCCGTGTCAGGCAGGGCAAGGACCCGCGCAGAGCTGGTGGTCAACCTCGATTCTTTGTCTGAAATCAGGATTTTTTTATTGATCAGGTCGATATGCGACAGATCATCAAAGGGATCTGTCACCGGTCGGTGCCCAGTAGCAAAATTCAACAGGTGCAGGGTGTACATGACAAAGCCATTGTGGACCGCGTCCCAGCTTTGGCTTTGAACTGCCTTAAGATTTTTTGCTAGATGGTCGAAAATACCAGTAGCCACCTTAGCCTGGAAAACAAGCTGTGAACCGCCAAACGCTATATTGTTTGGGTTGGGTTCCTGGGTTTTTACCCCTAAGGAATCGCTGATCAATTCAGATTTGCGCATTACCGGTGTCGATCAACTGAATTTTTGATGCAGCGAACCTGTTCTTGGCGACATTGCTCCGCAAATCGCCTTCAACTCTGGCCATTTTGGCCTATTTCCACCCGACT
>NZ_JBSXON010000089.1:0-70292 GCF_056859475.1 Halopseudomonas sp. L-58 | reverse complement strand
TTCTGATGCTCGGCTTGGGCGAAGGTGATCTGCTTCATCGGGTGGCTTGGCTGAGGTAGTGGCAGTGTCTGGTGATTATACTCAGGGCTGCGTAATCAGGCAGAGGGCTGATTTGTGCAGCGTTTCCCTAACTCCTCTTCCCGGAAGATTTTATAGGCCTTGTAGATGGAAATACTGTCAAACTGGGTGTAGTACAGCCCAGCTTGCTGAATATCCGGATTTCCCGTGATCAATGCGATCAGAACATCATCAACTCCTTGATGATGTAGAAAATTTGGCAGGTGATCAGCGATCTTCCCCACAGAAAGCCTGGTAGCATTCGACTTGTTGATTTCCCTGAGTAGCTCTTCAGCCTGTAGCTCCAACTCCTTAGCATTCGTATCAGGAAGCGGTCTTATGGCCTGCTGACTGCATGGCACCGGAAACACGACAGGTGTTTTTTGCTGATCTAGCAGTTTCCTCTGGTTACCAGGCAATGCATGCGCCGGTAGCTCGTGAATATAGAGCCAATAAATTTCGTCCTTATCGAAAAAAAACCCATTTCCAGGTCTTTGCATATCACGAATGGCATGCAACTGGCTTGCTTCCAGCAACTTCGTGGGCCTGCGGCCAGTTGCAAGGGCCAGATACAGGACATATGCCGCGTCACTCCGCTCCATCCGGTCTCTAAGCTCTGATAGCAGGATCTTGATTTCAAATCTGGTTAGCCTGTTAGTCAGGCATATCAACCTCTTTTCTCGGCGCTCCATGCTTCCGGCGACGCTTTCCGCCCGCACAGCATTGAGAGCGAAAGATCTGCGCAGGCTCGCAGGAGCGTTGCTTTCAGCCTGTGTCGCAATGAAGGCTCCCGGCGCCTGATTATCTACACGTTGCTCGGATGGCTCTTGTGTGATTTCTGAAAAAATCGGCTCGAGCGATAGCTCCATATAAGCAGGAGAGTCTTCGGTCTCTGTCACATCCCGCATCTGCACCTGATGTGCATCAAGAGCAGGTAGAGGCTCTGGAAAATCACCTAGATCTTCATCCGAATTTTCAGTGGAGCTTGGTTCGGGCTTCTTCTCATGATCAGCTTCTAGCTGACCGTCAGGCGGCGAACGGCCTTCAGAATCATCGTTCCTGTATGTCCGCTTGTTGCCAACGTGTTTTTCCAGGCAGTCTTTAATAATGCGCCTGACTGGCAGCAATCTTTGCTTGGCATAGTCCTCAAACTCCGAACTCGCCTTAGTTAACTCATCAAAAAAAGCCTCTAACTTCGCCAGGAACTCCTTATCCGTCCCCCAGCCGGCAGACAGAAATCTATCAATTTCTGCGGTGCCCCTGCGCCTGGCCTTAGTCCGGTCCTCATAAAGGAGACGAAACTGCATCATCGCATGCCGGGGGCGTTCTGGATCGCTGAACATTTGCGCGTGCTCAAGAGCGCTGAGTAAAATCAGTCCCTGAAGATTTCTCAGCTGGGGTGACTCTGGCCTGATGCATAAAAACGCCTCAGATTGAGACTCAGAAATTTTTCTCCTGGCGCGTAGGTCTTCTAAGATCAGTCGTGAATTATTATCCGCAATGGTCCGATCGATACGTGGCTTTTCAGTGACATATCCCTGTGCGATGCTCCTAAGCTCTGAACCATTAGCTGAGTTCTCGGCGAAATCTTGCAGGATGAGGTTTGACAACTGGCAGAGGATTTTCAGTGTGTTGTCATCATGACTTTTGCCAAATAAGTTGTGGATCACCTCTGACCACCCTCAGGACCTATGTCGAGCAGCTTTTGAAGCATGCTTGGCTCGTGATCCGGAGTTTTTGGCGCTGATATCCTTTGCGCTGCAGACCTTGAAATCCCGCACAAACGCTCAAGTGCTTTAGTTGGTGTACGAGGAAGGTTACCTATAAATGCTTTTTCCCACAGCCATCTATTCCGGCTCAGTAAAGGATAGGCACTCTCAGGACCATGCGTCTTGGCGAGAGCGGCGCTAGACAGACCCAGCTCAGCTATAGCCGACCACTCTCCCAGGTTTGGCGGGGGAGTGGTATGAATCACTGCATAAACTGTTGACTTGCCACGCCGACGCAGTTCATAAAAAAGCTGCCATCCCGCAAAAACCATGTATTTTTTCTTTGAGCTTGCCGGCACGACATGGGCCGGCCGCACCTGCTGCAAGACCTCAAGCACCTCATCGCTGAGCTCATCGAAACGGTCGTCTTCATGGATATTCAACGAGTCGTTCACCGACTCCGTTATCACCGGATGGGGATAGAGCGAGCTCAGCTTAAGCCTTGTGTAGGTCGCCATGCGAGGAGGGTCTCACAGTCTGTGACTAGGATGAGCCATCATTTTAGGCGATACTCAAAATCATTCAATACCGCAGGTAAATTGCCCCATAAATTGTGCCCACTCCATCACCAATCACAGCCTAAACATGCGTTAATCCACCCCGATTGCCCCCTCTAAATCTGATTAAAGATATGCCATACCACTGAAATACCACATATTTATTGACTAATGCCGCGTAGTGCCTTTTAATACATTTAGGCGATACTGCCCTCCGAAGGCAGGGGTCGTGGGTTCGAATCCCGCCGAGTGCGCCATTTTCCCTTGAAGAAAACGCTTTCCCGGTAGCCCCCTTCTTCTATCCTGACCCTAATACCTGTCCTGCTTTCCCTTGCCTTTCTTGACGGAACGCACGAACTTTCCAAACGCCCTGTCCTTCCTGCGTTTTTCAAGATTCGACATCTCGTGAAACTCGGATTCCTTCTTGAGCTTGAGATAATTTTGGAAATGCTCAGGGTCCAACTCCTCGTTAGCGATGCCCTCCCGAATGGCGCAGCCCGGTTCGCTGGTATGCGTACAGTCGGCAAACCGACATTTGTGCGAATACGCCCGGATATCACTGAAGCTGTCGTCGATACCTTCACTGACGCCAAGCATCCCCAATTCGCGCATACCAGGCATGTCGATCAAAGACCCACCTTGCTCAAGCACGATAAGCTGGCGCCGGGTGGTGGTATGTCTGCCCTCGCCGGAAGCGCTGACTGCGCTGGTAGTCAGATCGCAGTCACCGACCAGAGAATTGATGAGCGTTGTCTTGCCTACGCCGGATGAGCCGAGCAGACAGCAGGTTTTACCTGGCTCAATCAGTTCGCGAACCTGGTCAACGCCATTGCCACTGACATTACTCAGCGCGATGACTCTGGCGCCTATCCCGGCGTCGCGAATCCTCGAGATCAATTGCTCCAATTCAACCGGACTGACCAAATCGCTCTTGGTCAGCAGTATCACTGGCTCGATACCCCCTTCACTCGTTATCACCAGATAGCGCTCCAATCTTCGCACATTGAAGTCAACGTGGCAGGACTGAACAATGAAGGCCAAATCGATATTGACGGCAATCATCTGGAACTCACCTTTGGCGCCAGGCTTTCTCCGCCGCAGAAACGACGTGCGCGGCAGCACCTCAAGGATGCTCGCATGGGCACCGGAGTCGTGATACCTGACACTCACCCAATCACCAACGCAAGGCTGATCGACAGAAGATGCGCTGGCGTAGATGGCTTTGCCCGTCAGCTTGGCAGGCACTTCGCTCTCGGCATTCCTGACGGTGTACTGATCGCGATCAACAGCAGTCACCCTGGCGATGGACTCGCCGTGACGACAATATCTGTCAGGAGGTGATAAATCCTTATGGCGATCGCAGGCGACAGGCGCAGAACAGCCTGAGTCACAGCATGCATCGGTAGAGTGGCAATCATGGGCAAGCTTATGAAGAGCCGCTTGCTTCGGCTTGGACGTAGTCATGTGGAAAATCCATTTGCAGCAATCAGGACGAACAAAACACGCAAACCACCGCTGGTGGCCTGCAATTGTTTGTGAACGCGACAACCTGAATCCCCTGCGTGTGCAGGGTTCGGGTTATCGGATTACTGCAATCTCCAACATCCAAACCTCGATAAATGATGCGGGCTGAATCGGGCGCCGCCAGTTGATGTTAGCCACCTCGATAGTTCAACTCAAGAACTCTCCAATCTCGAATACAAAGGCCACTGCAAGATGGCAGTGTTTGACCGCGAATGTCGGCCATCAAGTGACTAGTCAACCGTCCGATCCTGGCCGAAAGCAGCCACACCAGCGCGTCTGAACGATCAGGGTCGATGGAAAGTTGTTTCTCTCTCCATCGGCAGAAGGGCTGGGGTCAGACTTGACGTCAGGGACGGCCCAAGTCTGGACCTGCCTCTGGCAACGCTCAAGAATCGTTGATCAACTCATCCAGCCGAAACCAACCAGCGCGCGGCGCGCGTCGTCCAGATCAAAGCCGACGAGGCGCTCGGGTAATCGCATGCCGGCCAATCCGAGGGCGGCCTGCAGCAGGCAAAGCGTACCGATTCCGGGCTGGTCGCTACCGCCGCCAGCGTTGAATCCGGTGACAACCTGACGCCACTGATGTTGTTCAATCCACGAGGACATCAGGTCAAGCCAGGAGGAGTCGTACAGCGACTTCAGGCGCTGGCCCCCGTCAACGCGATCCAGGCATACCAGCAGCGTACCTTTCTCGCGCCAGTCGCTCAGTGCCTGGCCAATACCGCTGTAACCCGGCTCTTCAAAAGTTGCGCCCAACCGCAGCTCAATACATTCGCCGGCGAAGTCGCCAAACAGTTCTGCGGCAATCTGGTCCAGCGGTGAGCTGGCGCTGCGCTGCACCGATGCGCAAACGCCTCGGCTTGAAAGCCCTTCGGCCAGAGCGGACAAGCGCTCGCCATCTGTGCCGCTGCCGATCAGTTGCAGCCTGTCATCCTGCTCGGCAATCGTGATAAACAGCACTGCCTCCGGCGTTGCACCAGAGGCAAGCAACCGGGCCATCAAGGGCCCCCTGCCCGGATCTGCCTGCCGTTCTTCCCGGCAGGACAGAAACAGTACGGGCAGGGGCGGTCTTTGCGCTGACGCCACTAGCGACGCACCTTGCTGGCCGGCTCGCCACCAATGCCGAAGTGTGTCTTGGGCATTTCGCTGATGATCACCCGGACGCTCGGCAGGGGCGCATCCAGCGCCCGGACAATGGCCTCGCTCACTTCGCGAATCAGCGCTTCCTTCTGCTCGTCGCTGCGCCCTTCCAGAATATGAATCTGTGCAATCGGCATGGCATCCTCCTTAAATGAATCGGCAGGTGACGCTACCCAGCCCCTGGTAACGGACGCTGATATTATCGCCCGCTTCGACGGTAATGGCCGCGGTGATGCCGCCGGTCATGATGAAGCTGCCGGCCGGGATGTGTTCGCCGCGCTCGGCCAGCAGATTGGCCAGCATGGCGACACTCGACGCCGGGTGGCCGAGGACCGCGGCGCCAGCACCAACATCAACCACTTCGCCGTTCTTCTCCACCACAACGCCAACGTTTTTCAGGTCAACGTCTTCGACGTTGGCCATCATGCCACCGGTGATAAAGCGCGTTGACGAGGCGTTGTCGGCCACCACGCTGATCAGATCGAACTTGAAGTTCTCGTAGCGCGAGTCAATCACCTCGACCGTCGGCACCACATAATCGGTCGCTGCGAGCACATCGCCGATGTGGCAGCCCGGGCCCTTGAGCGGCGCCTTGGTCACAAAGGAGATTTCCGCCTCGATCTTCGGGTGGATCAGCTTGCTGGTGTCCACCACGCCGCCGTCGGGCACACTGAAATAGTCGGCCAGGAAACCGTAGATCGGGGTTTCCACGCCCATCTGCGCCATTTTTGCCCAGGAGGTCAGGCCCATCTTCAGGCCGACGACCTTGTTGCCGCGAGCCTCCTTGCGCCGGCGGATTTCCCACTGGATATCGTAGGCATCGGCGAAGGTCATCTGCGGGTAGTCGTTGGTGATCTTGTGGATATCGTGCGCCTGCAGCTCGGCGTTCTCGATGTGCTCGGCCAGTGCCAGTACCTGCTCGGGCGTCAGGGTGCGTTTCTGCTCTTTCATGCCGACTGCTCCTGTTTTTTCAGCAGATCCAGTGCTACATCCACGATCATGTCTTCCTGGCCGCCGACCATGCGGCGCCTGCCCAGCTCGACCAGGATGTCGACGGTTTTCAGACCGTATTTCTGCGCCGCCACCTCGGAGTGACGCAGGAAGCTGGAGTAGACGCCGGCATAGCCCAGCGCCAGGGTTTCGCGGTCAACCCGCACCGGGCGATCCTGCAGCGGGCGGACGATGTCATCGGCGGCGTCCATCAGGGTGTAGAGGTCGGTACCGTGTTCCCAGCCCAGCCGTTCGGCGGCGGCGATGAACACTTCCAGCGGCGCGTTGCCGGCGCCGGCGCCCATGCCGGCCAGGCTGGCGTCGATGCGGTCACAGCCCTCTTCCACTGCGGCAATCGAGTTGGCGACACCCAGGCTCAGGTTGTGGTGGGCGTGCATACCGGTCTGGGTTTCCGGCTTGAGCACATCCTTGAGCGCGCGGAAGCGGTCACGGATATCCTGCATGCCCATGGCGCCGCCGGAGTCGACCACATACAGGCAGGTGGCGCCGTAGTCCTCCATCAGCTTGGCCTGCTGCGCCAGCCCCTGCGGGGTCTGCATGTGGCTCATCATCAGAAAGCCGACGGTATCCATGCCCAGCTTGCGGGCATGCTCGATGTGCTGCTTGGAGACGTCGGCCTCGGTGCAGTGCGTGGCGACCCGCACGATGCGTGCCCCGGCACTGTAGGCGTTGTCCAGGTCATGGGTAGTACCGATACCGGGCAGCAGCAGGGTGGCGATTTGCGAGTGGGTGATCACTTCGGCTACCGCCTCGATCCATTCCAGGTCGGTGTGGGCACCAAAGCCGTAGTTGAAGCTGGAGCCCTGCAGGCCGTCACCGTGGGCCACTTCGATGGAATCGACCTTGGCCTTGTCCAGAGCGCGGGCGATGTCCTGCACGTTCTTGATCGAGTACTGGTGGCGGATCGCATGGCTGCCGTCACGCAGGGTGACGTCGGAGATATAGAGTTTCTTGCCGGGATTGAATGTCATGGTCGTGTCCTCAGGCCAGGTTCATCGACTGCGCCATGCGCTCGGCGGTCGCCAGCGCCGCAGAGGTCATGATGTCGAGGTTTCCGGCGTAGGCCGGCAGGTAATGGGCGGCACCTTCGACTTCCAGGAAGATCGAGGTTTTCAGCCCGCTCAGGTGGCCGAGGCCCGGTACGTTCAGCGGCTGCTCCGGCGGGATCACGTCGAACTGCACCTTCTGCTTGAGGCGGTAACCCGGCACGTAGCTGTTGACCGCCTGCACCATTTCCTCGACCGAGGCTTCAACGGCGGCCTGATCGGCCAGTTCACTGAGCACATAGACGGTATCGCGCATGATCAGCGGCGGCTCGGCCGGGTTCATGATGATGATCGCCTTGCCGCGACGGGCACCGCCGATCACTTCAATCGCCTTGGAGGTGGTTTCGGTGAACTCATCGATGTTGGCGCGGGTGCCCGGGCCGGCCGACTTCGAGGAAATCGAAGCGACGATTTCGCCGTAGTGCACCTTGGCCACACGCGAGACCGCAGCCACCATCGGGATGGTCGCCTGACCGCCACAGGTGACCATGTTGACGTTGGTCTCGTTGATGTTCTGTTCCAGGTTTACGACCGGCACGCAGTAGGGGCCGATGGCCGCCGGGGTCAGATCGATGATGCGCAGGCCCGGCTTGTGACCGCGCAGAAAGACTTCGTTGTGCCTGTGGGCACCGGCCGAAGTGGCATCGAAGATAAAGTCGATGTCGGCAAACTCCGGCATCTTGACCAGCCCATCCACCCCTTCGTGGGTGGTGGCCACGCCCATGCGCGCAGCACGCGCCAGGCCATCGGATTCGGGGTCGATACCGACCATGGCACCCATGGCGATATGCTGACTGTTACGCAAAATCTTGATCATCAGGTCGGTGCCGATGTTGCCCGAGCCGATGATCGCAGCTTTCAGTTTCTTGCTCATTGTCTTTTCCCTCTCTGGGAATAATCCGCTGTGCAGGCGTGACCGCGGGGCCACGCCCGTCGAGTCACACGAAACGCACGCTGGCCGTGCCCATACCGCCAATGCTGACCTGCATGAAATCACCGGCCTTGACCGGCTCAAGCGGTACCAGCGAGCCGGACAGGATGACCTCACCGGCCTTCAGGGAAATACCGAAACGCCCCAGGGTGTTGGCCAGCCAGGCAACGCAGTTGACCGGTGAGCCCAGCGCTGCAGCGCCCGCGCCGGTACTGATGATCTGGCCGTTCTTTTCCACCACCATGCCGCAGGTCACCAGATCGACCTTGCGCGGCGACACCGCCTGATCACCCAGCACGAACAGCCCGCAGGAGGCGTTGTCGGCGACCGTATCCTGAATCGCGATCTTCCAGTCCTGGATACGCGAATCGACGATCTCGAAGCACGGCATCACGCATTCGGTTGCCGCCAGTACATCGGCGTTGGTGACCCCGGGGCCGGTGAGGTCGCGCTTGAGAATGAAGGCAATCTCGCCTTCGGCGCGCGGCTGCATCAGCTTTTCGCTGATCGGCATGGCTTCACCGCTGTTGTAGACCATGGCATCGGTCAGGTAGCCAAAATCGGGCTGGTGCACATTGAGCATGTTCTGCACCGCCTTGCTGGTGACGCCGATCTTCTTGCCGATCACCCGCTCACCGGCGTCCAGTCGGTTCTGCAGCATGCGCAGCGAGATGTGATAGGCATCGTCGATGCTGATATCCAAGCCACGACTGGTCAGCGGGCTGACCGCCTCGCGCTTGAGCATTGCCTGGTACAGCTCGTCGCCAAGCTGGTTGATCTGAGTCTGATCCATGATCAGTTCGCTCCTGAAGCGCTGTCGGCTTCGCTGAGAAAATCTTCCACCAGCCGCGCAAAGCGACCGGCATGTTCGATCTGGGTCCAGTGGCCGCAATGGCCATAGACATGCAACTGGGCATTGGGAATCAGCTGCGCCAGCTGCAGTGAGGCCTGCAACGGGATGACCTGATCCTCGCGCCCGTGGATAACCAGCGTCTCGTGTTGCACGGCGCGGATATCCGCCTCGTTGCTGGCAAGGCCGTCGACCCAGCGCTGACGTGGCGCCGGGAACATCTGCGCAAAGGATTCCTGGAACCCGGGGCGGATACTGGCCTGGTAACGCAGCTCGGCTAGTTCGTCGGTGACCAGCGCGCGGTCGTAGGCAAAGGTATCCATCAGGCTGCGCATGGTCTGGAAGGACGGCTCATAGCCCCAGACCCGATCCAGCCCGTCGGTAATCGGGAAGCTCACGCCAACGCTGCCCATCAGCACCAGCCGGCGCACTCGATGCGGATAGCGAATGGCGAGCGCCAGCGCGATACCGCCGCCAAAAGAGTTGCCCACCAGATCAGCCTGTTCGATGCCCAGTGCATCGAGCACGCCGATGGCATGCTCGACCCAGACATCGCGCTGATAATCCGGGTTGGCCGGGCGCTCGCTGTAACCGAAGCCCAGCATGTCGGGGGCAATGACCCGGCGCTGTTTGGCCAGCTCGGGCATCACCAGACGCCAGTTGGCCCAGGCGGTGACGCCCGGCCCGGAGCCGTGAATCAGCATCAGCGGGAAGCCTTTGCCATGCTCATGCAGATTGGTCTGGTAACCGCCGGCGATGATGCTGCGGCCCAACTCGGGACTCTCTACTGCCACATTCATAAGCACCTCACAGCTTCACGCAGATGTTTTTCATTTCGGTGTAGAACTCGAGCGAATGCACCCCGCCCTCACGCCCGATGCCCGACTGTTTGCTGCCACCAAAGGCGGTACGCAGATCGCGCAGGAACCAGCTGTTTACCCAGATGATGCCGGCCTCCAGCTGACCGGCGACCCGGTGCGCACGGGTGACGTTTTCGGTCCAGACGGCCGAGGCCAGGCCGTAGGGCAGGCTGTTGGCCAGAGCCACGGCTTCTTCTTCGCTGTCAAACGGGCGGATATGGCAACAGGGGCCGAAGATCTCTTCGGTTACCACGGCCGAGTCATCCTTCAGGTCGGTCCAAATAGTCGGCTGCACCCAGGCGCCGTGGGCCAGCTCTGCCGGCATGTCCGGCACACCGCCGCCGGTAATCACGGTGGCCCCGTCCTCAACGGCTTTCTGGTAGTAGGACAGCACCTTCTCACGGTGCTTAAGGCTGATCAGCGGACCAAAATTGCTGGTGGCATCGTCCGGCGGGCCTAGCACCAGCTGCTCGGCACCGGCTTTCAGGCGCGCGACAAACTCGTCGAAGATCGGCCGCTGAACGTAGACACGCTCGGTGCCCAGACACACCTGACCGCAGTTGGCAAAGGCCGAGCGCAGCGTGCCCTCGATCGCCTTGTCCATGTCGCAGTCGGCAAACACGATGCCGGCATTCTTGCCACCCAGCTCAAGGGACACCTGACGCACGCCGTTGGCGGCTGCCTTCATGATGGTTTCGCCGGTGCCGGTCTCGCCGGTGAAGGTGTAGGCGTTCACATCCGGATGCTCGGTCAAGAAGGCGCCGGCCGAGTTGCCACCAAAACCGTGGACCACGTTGTAGACCCCATCGGGCACCCCGGCCTGCTGCATGACCTCGCCCAGCAGCGCAGTGGTGGTCGGCGTTTCCTCGGAGGGTTTGACCACCACGGTATTACCGCAGGCCAATGCCGGGCCGACCTTCCAGGTCATCAGCAGCAGCGGCAGGTTCCAAGGACTGATCACACCGATCACGCCCTTGGGCCGGCGAACCGCGTAGTTGAGCGCACCAGCACCGTCCGGCGTTGCCATCTCGAATGCCTCGGCGGCAACATTCTTGATCAGGTCGGCGAATACCTTGAAGTTGGCGGCGCCACGCGGAATGTCGATATGGCTGGCCAACGAACGCGGCTTGCCGGTGTCCAGACATTCGGCTTCGAGGAACTCATCAAAGCGCGCGGTGATGCCATCGGCAACCCGGTGCAGGATGGCCGTGCGCTCCTCGACCGACATCTTTCCCCAAGGCCCTTTCAGCGCCGCCCGCGCTGCGCGCACGGCGGCATCAACTTCCTCGCGCCCGGCTTCGTGCACCTTGCTGAGCACTCTGCCGTTGGCCGGGTTGATATTGTCGAACAGCCGACCGCTGGCCGAGCCGACGTACGCGCCGTTGATGTAATGCTTGATTTCTTTCATGGCTAAACAGCTCCCGCCAAAATAGGTAAGGTCAGGTCAGTACGGTGAGAAAACGCTCATTGAGCTGACGGTCGTGGTAGAAAATCGCCTTGCCTAGGTCCGCAGCGGCCCAGGTAACCGGTTTGTGGTCCGGGTAGTTGTAGTCGCCACCGCAGAACACCTCATTACGGTTACCGGAGGGGTCGAAGAAATAGATGGTCTTGCCGTGGGTCAGACCGTGGCGGGTAGGGCCGATATCGATCGAGGTATCGGTCATGCTGATCAGGTCGGCGGCGCGCAGCACGTCCTCCCAGTTTTCCAGAAAGAAGGAAACATGGTGAAACTTGCCTTTCTCGGGGTGCATGATGAAAGCCACGTCATGCGCTTTGGTCGAGATGCTGAGGAACTGGGCGATGCGGTCGCCGTTCTCGTCCAGCACCTGCTCGGCCAGGTAAAACCCCAGCACATTGACGAACAGATCGTAGGTGGCCGCCAGCTCATCGCCATACATCAGGCAGTGGTCGAAACGCACCGCGCGCATGCCCTTGAGGTCCATTGGCCAGGCCTCCGGGTTAACCTCGGTGACGCCCCACTTGCCGGTGTATTCCTTCTCGGCATAGAGCTCAAAGGCGTGCCCGCTGGGAGCGACAAAGCGGATGCGGCGGCCACAGCCGCGCAGCTCGCCGGCCGGAATATGCTCTACTGGGCAGCCCCAGGCGAGCAGGTCCTGCTCCAGCTGCACCAGCGTTGCCTCGTCCACCACCTTGAAGCCCATGAAATCCATGCCGGGCTCATCGGAGGGATTGAGCACCAGCGAGAATTTGTCGACCTCGGTCCAGGCTTTCAGGTAAATCCGGCCCTGTTCGTCGCGGTCGGTTTCAATCAGGCCGACCAGGTCGCGATAGTGTTTCAGGGCGGCTTCGGCATCCAGTACCCGGATCTGCACGTGACCGGGACGCATCACACCTTTTCTCATCACATCACCTCATTGGAATTGTTGTTGGTGCCTGCCAGCTCGGGTGCTGGCCGATATTCAAAGCTCAGGTCACTGCGCGGATAGACCCGACAGGCCAGTACCCGTCCGCAGCGGCGCGATGCCTCGTCTACGTGTTTTTTGCTCATGGGCCCGCAGCTGAACTCGCCGCTGATCACATGGACCTTGCACAGACCGCAGCCACCGCCGCGGCAGCCCACCGGAATGCAGCGCTTGCCGGCCAGCTCCATCGCCTTGAGCAGCGAGTTATCGCTTGCGCAGTTGAAGCGCAGGCCTCTGACCAGCTCGGTCATTTCGAATGTGTCAGTCATCGTTGTTATTCTCGACTGCCGTTCGTTTGCTCACGCCAAGGCCCTGTCACCCGTCGCTGCGGCACTGCGCAACCGAGGGCTGGCCTTCGCGTCCAGGATTCAGATCCGCTTGAATAGCGCGGAGCGCTGGGTGCCCTCTGCGCCGTCGGCGGCGGTGTAGAAACGCTCCATAAAAATGTCGCGCTCAAACAGCCGGCCCTGCATCAGGGCGGTAATCGCCGCATCGATCATCGGCGGCGGGCCGCACAGGTAGGCCTTGTGACCGGCAAAGCGGCCGTCAAAGTGCGCCTTGGCAGCGTCGTGCACATAGCCACGGAAACCCTGCCACTCGCTGTCATCGGCGGCCTGGCTGAGCGCCGGTACATAGGTGAAATTGGCGTGGCTGGCAGCCAGTTGCTCGAACAGCTCGGCGTTATAGAGCTCGCTGCGGTTGCGTGCGCCCTGAAACAGGGTGATTTGGCGGCTGTCGCCCTGTTCCAGCAGGTCGAGAATCATCGACTGCGGGCTGGACAGCCCCGAGCCGCCGGCAATAAAGATGAGATCGCCCTGCTGCGAGTTGCGTACAAAGAACATGCCGTAGGGTCCGGACAGCGATAGCTGATCACCCACCTTCAGTTGCTGATGGATGTAGCCGGTGGCTGCGCCACCTTCTACCAGCCGCACATGCAGCTCGACCTCGTCCGGCCGGCTCGGCGGATTGGCCAGCGAGAACGCACGGCTGCCCTCAATGCCCGGCAGTTCCAGGTTGATGTACTGGCCCGCCTGAAACTGCATCGCGCGATCCAGCTTCAGGCGCACGCCCAAAATGGTCGGTGACAGTGGCAGCAGTTCGCTGACCGTGGCCTGGTAGTCCTCTACCGAATAGCCCTCGAAGTCCTCATCCACATCGATATCGGCTTCGATGGTCACATCGCTCTGCACCGTGGCGCAGCAGGCCAGCACCTTGCCTTCGTCGCGCTCGACATCCATCAGCGCGAACGGCGAGGCCTCGCCGATATCCACGTCGCCCTCCAGCACCTGCACCTTGCAGGTCGCGCAGGTGCCGTGGCCGCAGGCAAACGGCAGCCAGACGCCCTGACGCAGCGCGGCCTGGAGGATGGTCTGGTCTTGTTCGACTTCGATCTGTTCGCCGGTCGGCTCAATCGTGACTGTGTAGCTCATGACCGCCTCCTCAGACTACGCCGCCGGCGATACCGTCAAGGCCGGGCACGCGCAGGGTCAGCATCGCTTTGTGCGTCACCCCATTCTGCGCCAGGCTGAGCGCAGGGTCCGGGCTGAACGGCTGGTGGTTGAGCTGCCACTGGGCCTGGCCAAAGTCCAGGCCGGCGGCCTGCGGGTGGGCGACAATGGCCGGGCGCACAACCTCCTCGCAGAACTCGCCCATGCTCATCTCGGGCGACGCTAGAAAGCAAAACGGCGAACAGAACAGCAGATGGTTCGGCCAGTACAGATAGACCAGTTGCATGCCATTGAAGTTGGCCTGCAGGTCACGCGGCTCGGCGGTGTATTGATAAAGGGCTTTAACGCTCATGGAGATCACCTTGTTCTTGTTGTCGCCCCGACCTGTCGGTCGGGGACGGGTGTTGTGAAAGCTCAGGCGGCGTCCCGGGAGTCGTCATCGCCCCCGAGCGGCCGATTGCCCTTGATCGCCTGCCAGCGCTGGTGATCCGGCGACCCCACGTAGTCGAAATTGTCCTGGCCGATATTGATGTGGTAGTACTTCGAGACCACGGTCTCGACGTCTGCACCCTCGCAATTGCCCTGATAGATCTGGTGCACAGGCAACCAGGACTGGATGTACTTCTCGGGCTCGTGCTTGAAAATGTCGCAGCAGCCATCCGAGCAGAAGTGATAACGCTCGCCCTCGTGCTCGAGTGTGCGCAGGCTCAGCTGGGTCGGATCGCCATGCTCGGTGAACAGGGCCGGCACCTGACACACCTGGCACAGCTGCGGCAGGGTGTTGTTGTAGAAACGCTCACCCTTGTCCTGCATCTTCTGCCAGTGCTCGAAACGCGGGCGGTAGTACTTGTCGAAGGTGTCCGGGTACTGTTCGGACAGCCAGTCCATTTCCGCTGCACTGGGCAACCAGGTATGGAAATTGGTGGCGTGGCTGTACTGATAGAAGGTCGACCACAGCTGATGGCTGATGTGGTGCTTGCCGTCGTTGGCCACGTCCTGATACTTGGGCGGGCGAATGCCGTAACGCTCCAGATCCTTGAACAGGGCGCCGCCGTTCTGCTCGTAATAGACCTCCCACGCATCCTTCCAGGACATCACCTTGTTGGGCAGCATGTAGTCCATCATCATGCTGACCAGGCTCAGCAGGCGGTAGCCGCGCCAAAACCACTTGTCGATCCAGTGCTGCACGATCGGCACGTTGTCCTCGTGCTGTTCGAGCATGAACTTGATGACCTCAAGGCCCAGGGTCATGTGACGGGCTTCGTCCGATTGCGCCGAGAAGCCGAAGGTCACGGTGGCCATATCGCCGTTGTACGCCGCGCCGGACATGAACGGCACGAACAGCAGGTTGGTCAGCACGTATTCGAACGAGAACGAAATGGCGGTCAGAAACTCGAACGGGCCGGCCGAGCGGGCGTCGTCAAAGAACGACTTGGGCACCGACAGGAACCAGACCCGGTCGTGCATGTGGGCAAAATCGTGCAGGCCGTTGAAGTGCTTGTTGTAGTGGCTCATGGCGTGCAGCTGGGTCTGCACGTGACGCAGCTCGTCAATCGACTGCATCTGGCAGGCTACCCGCGCACCGGCACCGCTGAAATGCCGACCGACCTTGGCATAGCCCTGAAACGCGCCGTATTCCAGCGGCGAAACACCGGTCAGAAACAGCTTGAGGGCGTTGACGTAGCGCGCATCGGAAATGTTCTGGTGGCCGTTGTTCTGGGCGAAGGCGTCGAAGATGGCGTACAGCTTCTTCTCTTTCTCGGCCTGATACTTCCAGTAGGCATCCATGGTCAGGCGGAAGGGGTCTTCCCACTTGTCCCAGTCGGTGATCTTGATCCCTTCGAAGCGTTCGTAGGGAAAGATGTCTTCCTTCTTCTGGTAGCTCGGTTCCCAGGCCATGTCGCGGGTCAGGTACTGGTACTTGTCTTTGAGGCTGAGCTTCTTGTTCTTGGTAGCCATGAGGGGTCTCCTAGTTTTTCCACTCGAGGATGAAGTGGTCATCATCCTCATCCACGTTGCCGCCGATGCTGATCACGTCCAGGAGCATCTCCTGCACGTCCCACTCACGGCCGATCTTTTCCTCAACCGTGGCACGGTTGATTACCAGGCGCTTTTCAGCCTGGATGCGGATCATGGCCGGGTGGTACTGCACTTCGGCGTGAGGGTTGTCTTCGGCAATCGCCTCTACCAGGTAGCGGGCGTTGTCGTTGTCCTGAAAAACGATGAAGGCAAGCTGGCTCATGCGGCGACCTCCTCGACGACCAGGCCGAGCTTCTTCAGCCGCTGGTCGAATTGGCCAACCACCTCGTCCAGCGCTGCGACACCGACGCTGGCGTTGGCGAGCGGCTGCAGGGCAGCGATGACCCGCGGCTGCCAGTGGGCAATCCAGCGCTGCAACTGCTCGGCATTGGCATCACTTTCCGCGCGCACGGTCTTGAGCATGGCGTCGACCCAGCGGCAAGATTCGGCGTGCCAGTCACGCATGAACTCGGTGAGCATCGAGACATCCTCGGCCCCCTGCTCCGCCAGCCATTGATCGAACTTGTGATACATCAGCGGGTACAGCAGGCCGTCGATCAGCAGGTTCTGCAGTACGGTCAGCTCGAACCAGTCCTTGACCACCAGACTGTCCTCAACCAGCTTGCGCAGCGGCTGCCAGAGCGCGTCTTCCATCCAGTAGGTCTTCGAGCGATCCAGTGCCTCGCCGGTGCTGCCATCGATCAGCAGGGCAATGCGCGACAGGTACTGGCCCATGCCCAGGCGGTCCATGGCCTGATAGATGTGCAGCTGAGTGACCGTGCCGGCCACCGCATCGCCAGCGATGCTGCTGTTGTTCATGTTGGCGCCCAGCTCCATATGGCGCAGCGGCACCAGCAGACGCAGCAAAGTTTCCTGCAGCGCCTCCGGCATGCGGGTCAGCAGATTGCGCTTGTCGCAGAAGCTGAAGCTGTGCTCGGCGGCCTCCTGCATCTTGGCGCGGTTCTGCACGTAGGCACCGTAAAAGAACTGGCGGGGATCGCTTACCGCGTACCAGTCGGCCATTCGGATGGCGGTGCGGGTCGGGTCATTCAGACCGTGCTCGGCATCCCACAGGGGGCGGTAATGGAAGTTGGTGGTCGCCTCGATATCGAAGCTGGCTTCCTGATAGCGCGAGGCAGGCTTGTCGCCAAAGCGGCGCTTGATGTTGCTGTAGGTGTGCCGAATCGGCTCCACCGAGTTGGTTTTGATTTCAATGCTCATGACAACCGTACCGTTTTGTTTTTGTAGGGGTGTGTCGGATCGCAATCAGCGCTGGCCTTTCTCGCCGAAGCGCCACTTCACCATGTCCTCGTCAACCTGACGGGCCATGGCCTCATCCATGTGAACAACCTGGTTGTGTTTGCAGAACTGAACGAAAGCGTCCTTCGGAAGCACCAGTTCGACGAACAGATCGGGGTGACCGATGGCAAAGTCGAACTCGACAAAGCGGGCGTCCGGTTCGCTGCGTACCCGAATCCAGCGGGTCATCTGGTCAAAGCTTTGGGCGGGCTGGCTCATAGGGCTTTACCGTGCTTGTTGTTGTGAGCAGACCTACAGCAACGGCTATGCCAGCCAGCGATAACGGCGCGAAATCAGACTTCAACCAATTGATATTCAAGACTTTTTATTTTTACCCATTGATAAACCGCATCACCGGAAGCGCTCGGCAGCGGGGGGGAATCGCGGGGGGAATTTAATGATTTGATGAAAAAGCGCTGCGCATGTCAGCAAATGCTCACCCAGCGCGACGCCCCCTTGGCCAATTAATCATTTGGTTGATTTTTAACCGCAGACAGCGTCAAGATGCCGAGACACTCAGCGCGTCACAGCATGTTGTGAGACAGCGCAAACCGCCCAACAAAAACAACAGGGGCTAATGCATCATGGCGACCAGCTACAAGCCGCACCTGCAGTATTCGGACTATCACGATCTGACCGAGCAGATCCGTTTTCAGAGCACTGACGGCAAAATCTGGTTTGCCGAGCAGCGCATGCTGCTGATGCAGGTGTCCGCCATGGCCAGCTTCCGACGTGAGCTGGTAAACACCCTCGGCATCGAGCGCGCCAAGGGCTTTTTCATGCGCATGGGCTACCAGTCAGGGCTCAAGGATGCCGAGCTGGCTCGCAAGCTCAGGCCTCACAACAACGAGCTCGATATCTTCCTCGTCGGGCCGCAGCTGCATTCGCTCAAGGGCATGGTCAAGGTCAAGCCAATCCAGATCGATCTTGACCACCAGAAGGGCCACTTCTACGGCGAACTGGAGTGGGTAGACTCGTTCGAGGTCGAGATTTGCCAGACGGAACTGGGGCTGATGCATGAGCCGGCCTGCTGGTCGTTGCTGGGCTATGCCTGTGCCTACAGCTCCTCGTTCATGCGCCGCGAAATCATCTTCCGCGAAGTCAGCTGCCGCGGCTGCGGCGATGAGCGCTGCCTGATCGTCGGCAAGCCGGCGGAGGAATGGGATGACGCGGAGCAGTTCAAAAGCTACTTCAGGGAAGACCCCATCATTGAGGAGCTGTACGACCTGCAATCGCGGCTGAGTTCGCTGCAAAACGACCTGGATCAGCAGGAAGGTCAGTACTACGGCATCGGCCAGTCGAGCGCCTACAAAAAGGTCTGCAAAACCATCGACAAGGCCGCCAAGGGCAAGGTCTCGGTGCTGCTGCTGGGCGAGACCGGCGTTGGCAAGGAGGTGATTGCACGCAGTGTGCATCAACGCAGCGAGCGCGCCGATAAGCCGTTCGTGGCCGTCAACTGCGCCGCCATCCCGCCCGATCTGATTGAGGCCGAACTGTTCGGCGTTGAGAAAGGCGCCTACACCGGGGCACATCAGGCCCGTGCAGGCCGTTTTGAGCGGGCCAATGGCGGAACCATCTTTCTCGATGAGGTGATCGAACTACCGCCCCGGGCCCAGGCCACCCTGCTGCGCGTACTGCAGGAAGGCGAGCTGGAACGGGTCGGTGACTCGCACACCCGCAAGATCGATGTGCGGGTAATTGCCGCCACCAACGAAAGCCTGGCCGATGCCGTCGAAAGCGGGCGCTTTCGCGCTGACCTGTACTACCGCCTGAATGTGTTCCCGGTTCAGATTCCGCCACTGCGGGAGCGGCAGGAAGACATTCCGCTGCTGGCCGAACACTTCCTGCGCAAATCGCACCTCGCCTACCAGAAGCGCACCCTGGGGCTGTCGGACAAGGCACTGGAGCTGTGCCTGCACTACCGCTGGCCGGGCAATATCCGCGAACTGGAAAACGTCATCGAACGCGGCGTGATTCTGACCGACAGCAACGAGAGCATCAGCCAGGACGCGCTGTTCGCGGTCAGCCCGGAGCTGATGGAGAGCCCCAACGATGATCGTCTCAACGATTTCGGCACCATCGTCCATGGCAGCGACATCGCATCCGGAGGCGACTGGGTATCGCAGATTCTGACCTCCGGCGTCAGCCTGGAAGAGGTCGAAAACAGCCTCATGCGTCGCGCCATGGATGACGCCGGCCAAAACGTATCCGAGGCCGCCAGGAGGCTGGGGCTGACGCGCCCGGCGCTGGCATACCGGCTGAAGAAGTCCGGCATTCTCGAAGACAGCGAACAGCAGTAGCCCGGCAGCGGCTACCCGCCCGAACAGCTCCTTGCACCGGGCAAGGAGCGCCCTCTCACCCGTCAGAGCAACCCAGTCCGAACCCGCGCTTTACCAAATCAGCAAGCCCCGCCTGCACTTTTATCAATTGATCAAATTACCCTGCCCGAAACGCAGCTGCATTCCTGCGTAAAAACCACCATCCAATAAAAAATCGTTGCCAATCAGCCAGTTGGGATTATGCGAAAGCGCTGGCACAGCGCTTGCTACCGAGCTTCTGTCGCTCCGTGAATAAAAATAAAACCCTGATTGGTGACATACCATGTTTGACATACCAACACCTCTCCGAGGTGCGCCGGGTCGTCGGCATCTGCTTGCCGGACTGGCCTGCTCAATGCTCCTGACCGGCTGCGAGGCGCCGCTGAATCTGGATGCGGTAGAGCGCCAGCACAGCGAAGCCCTGCAACGCACCGACTTTTACCAGGCCATGGCCAGCAATGGTGAGACCACCCTCATCGTCGGTAACGATGGCGTGGTACTGCGCAGCGGTGATCAGGGCACCAGCTGGCAACGCCAGCCGCTACCGACCAGCATGAGCCTGGTCGACCTGGATGTGTGTCCAGACCGCAGTTTCATTGCCCTGAGTTTCGACAACCAGCTCTGGCACGGCAGCCCGGATGCCAGCCAGTGGCGCAGCCACTCGCTGCCCAGCAGCGAACAGATGATGGCGACCGCCTGCGCGCCGGACGGCAGCTGGTGGACGGTCGGCAGTTTCAGCACCCTGCAGCACAGCGCAGACCAGGGCGCCAGCTGGGACGAATCCAGTCTGGATGAGGACGCCATTCTCACCACCCTGCAGTTCATCGACGCCGAGCACGCTGTGGTAACCGGCGAATACGGGCTGGTCTATCAAAGCCGCGACGCCGGAATCAGCTGGGAGCCGGCCGGCAGCCTGCCTGACGAGTTCTACCCCCACGCCAGCTTCTTCCGCGACCTCGATGAAGGCTGGGTTGGTGGGCTGAACGGCTTCATCTGGCACACCCGCGATGCCGGCGAAACCTGGCGCAAGCAACCCAGCGGCACCGAAGCGCCGATCTTCGGCTTTGTCAGTGATGGCAACGCACTCTACGCCCTCGGCGAAAACACCACCGTACTCAGCCTGCACGGCAGCCGCTGGCAGCCGCTGGCCACGCCCAATCAGCCCCTGTATCTGCGTGCCGGTCTGCTCGTGCCCGAGCAGCATCTGCTGGCGGCCGGCGGGCGCGGCACGCTGCTGAATATTCAACTCCCAAAGGCCCTGGCGGCCAGCGCTGACTGAGGAACCGACATGTCTGGATTACATCGTTTTACCCATGCCATGCACGGTCTTGAGGTGTGGATGTTCAACAATCCACGCAAGGTGCTGGCCGCCATCGCCCTGCTGACCCTGCTGTTTGCGCTGCGCATACCGGGGCTGAAAATCTATACCGACTTTGCCGATCTGCTGCCGCAGGAACACCCCTATATCGAGCTGCACAACAGCATCAAGGACAGCTTCGGCGGGGCCAACGTGCTGGTCGTGGGCGTTGCCTTCGACAACGGTGACATTTTCTCCAACGCCAACCTGGCCACCATCGACCGGGTCACCCAGGCCGTCGACAACCTGCCCGGCGTCAACCACAACCTGGTGACCAGCGTCACCCACCGCAACTCGCGCAAGATCTGGCTGACCGAGGTCGGCTCGATCAACTCCGAGCCCTACTTTGACCCGCAAAACGGCAACTACAGCGATGAGCAACTGGCGCAGATGCGCGCGGATGTAGCCGCCAACCCGCGCATCTACGGCCCGCTGGTGTCCTCCGACTTCAAGATGGCGCTGGTCAAGGCGCAACTGATCGAAGGCCAGCTCGACTACGCCGCCACCTTCGCCCAGTTGCAGGCCCTTCGCGAGGCGGAAAGCGGCAATGGCGTCACCCTGTATGCCACCGGCCAGCCGGTGCTGGTGGGCTGGGCCTACACCTACATGGACCAGATTCTGCAGATTTTCATCTTTACCGTGCTGATCATGCTGTCGCTCTTGGTATTCCATTTCCGCAAGGCCTACGGGGTGCTGATTCCCCTCGGCGGCGTGCTGATCTCGACCATCTGGGGCCTGGGCATCATCAGCCTGCTGGGCTTCAACCTGGATCCGCTGGGGCTGGTTATTCCCTTCCTGATTGCCGCGCGGGCGATGAGCCACGGGGTGCAACTGGTCGAGCGCTACTACGCCGAGGTGCGTGTTCTTGGCAACGGCCCGAAAGCGGCCAGGGCGACCTTTGACAGCCTGTTCCGCCCGGGCTCGCTTGGCGTGGTCTCCGACGCCGTCGGTCTGTCGCTGATCGCCATCGGCTCCATTGCCCTGAATACCAAGCTGGGCGTGTATGCCTCGCTGTGGGCGATGACCGTGATCCTGACCGTGCTGATTGGCGTACCGCTGCTGCTGTCGATACTGCCGACACCGAAAAACCCCGAGATCAAGGAAACGTTCCTGCGCCACATCGGCGCCACCTGTGCCCGCACCGTCAGCCGTCCGGGCGCGGCGCGGGTCGTGCTTGGCGCTGCCGCGCTGGCCATTGCCCTGGGTCTGGTCGCCGCCTCCCAGGTACGCATCGGCGACTCGGAGCCGGGTTCACCCATCCTCTACCCGGACCACGACTACAACCTGTCGTCCAAGGAAGTGAATGACCGTTTCCCCGGCTCCGAAGAGCTGTACATCATCGCCGAACACGCCGAGAAAGGCGGGCTGAAAAAGCCCGAGGTTCTGCGCGCCCTGCAGGACTTGCAGGCGCACATGCTGGCCGATCCGGCGGTCGGTGGCAGCAAGGGTCTGCCGGACCTGATCAAGCAGGTCAACCGGCTGATGCACAACGACGATCCACGCTGGTTCCAGATCCCCCATGAAGCGGACTACGTCGGCGGCCTGATGTTTACCTACATGGCATCGAGCCCGATTCCCGGGGCGTTGAACGAGTTCAACGATACCGACGATCGCATCGCCAACCTGGTGTTCTACTACAAGGATCGCCAGGGCGAGACCATCCGTCGTGCCATTCACATGGCGCGCGAATGGATCGCCGAACACGACGGCCAGGTTGAAGGCCTGACCATCCGGCTGGCCGGCGGCACCCTCGGCGTTGCCGCGGCCATGAACGAGTCGGCCTTCGAAACCAATCTGGTCGTGCTGCCGCTGGTATTTCTGCTGATCTTCGCCTTCGTGATGCTGTTCTACACCTCCTGGCACGCCGGGCTGATGATGCTGTTGGCGATGACCTTCGCGACCACCCTCACCTACGCCTACATGGGCCTGGCCGGGCTCAACATCGACATCAACACCGTGCCGGTCATCGCCGTCGGCATCGGCGTGGGCATCGACTACTCGATCTACATGATGGACCGCATCCGCGAGGAGATGGCCAAGAGCGGCAGGCTGGTCGATGCCGTTCGCCAGGCGATCGCCACCACCGGCATGGCCATCAGTTTCACCGCCGTCACCCTGATGGCCGGCATCGTCATGTGGGTGTTGCTGTCGGACCTGCGCTTCCAGTCCGACGCGGCAATGCTGCTGTGCGTGATGATCGTCATCAACGGTCTGGCCGCCATGCTGCTGGTGCCCTCCTGGGTGCTGGTGATGCGCCCGCGCTTCATCACCGATGTCTACGCCGACGAGGATGGCATCCTGCATGCCGATCGCCCGGCAGCCAGTGCCCCGCAGCCTGTCGGGGCGCTGATAACGGGGCAAGGCTGAGTTCGACTCGTCCTGCCCTATCCCACTGTAATGAGGAACTGCCAATGCAAACAAAAATAAAAGGCCTCGGACGCTGGAGCCTCGCTCTGGCGAGTGGCACCGGGCTGTTGCTGAGCCCGCTCAGCGCTGCGATCGCCAGTGAGGAAACCGAGATAACCGGCTTCTACGAGAACGCGACCTACGTGCGTGACTCCGCCGGTCTGTCGAAATTTCGCAACACGGTGCAGATCAACGCTGAACGCGAGTTCGGCGAACTCGGCATCTTCAGCAACGTTTCCTGGAACGGCGTATTTCGTGGCAGCTACGACGGGGTCTACGACCTCAACAGCAACGAATACGGCCGCAGAGCCGGCGGCAGCATTCGCCTGGAGAACACCAGCGGTTTCGGCGGCAGCACCAGTGTGCCCCACGGTGGCGGTCTGAATTTGCCCAACACCTTCAATCTGGCCGATCACCCCAACAAGGGCATGATTGTGCTCGGCGAGAACCTGCACAGCACCAGCGGCGGCGTCGCCTTCGGCGTCCCGGTGCGGCCTTGTGATGTCGATAGCCGCGGTTGTATCAACGGCTATCTGGACCAAGACACCAACGAACTGCGCTTCTCCGAGTTCAATGACCGGCTCGACTTCATCCGCGAACTGTATGTCGACTTCGACTACAGCTTCGACAACGGCCACATCCTCAGCACCCGCCTGGGCAAGCAGCAGGTCGTCTGGGGCCGCACCGACCTGTTCCGGGTGCTGGACGTCATCAACCCGGTCGACTTCTCGCGCAATAATATTTACGACGAGCTGGAAGACATCCGCATCCCGATGTGGATCGTCAAATCCGACTACCGCATGGGCGCTGGCGACATCTTCGACGACCTGAACGTCTCCTTCGTCTGGAACTTCGACCGCTTCCGCCCGCACAACATCGGCCAATGCGGCTCGCCCAACGTGATTCTCGACGCGGGTTGCTTCTTCCGCGGCATGAACACACTCTGGGAGTACGGCGGCACCGTCGCTAATTTCGCCAACGGTAACATTGCCACCGACTTCGGCCCCGGCCAGATCGGCATCCGCAAAGCCCACATGCCCGCGTGGAGTTTGTCCAACACCCAGTTCGGTATCAAGCTTGAGGGTGTCTACCGCGACGTTGGCTTCTCGCTCAATGCACTCACCTACCGCAGCCAGTTGCCTTCGCTGCGCGGCGGTATCCCGGCGCAAAATGCATTCACCGGCGTCACCGGAATCTGGCCATCCCTCATCGCATTCGATATCCACTTCCCCCGCGTCAACCTGATCGGCGGCTCGCTGGACTACTACGCCCAGGGTCTGGATACCGTGTTCCGCGTCGAACTCGCTCACACCGAAGGCGAAGAGTTCGCCAACACCATCCAGAGCAGACTGTTCTCGGAGAGCAACGTCACGCGCTATGTGGTCGGTGCCGACAAGAACATCTTCATACCATGGCTTAACGGCCGCCGCGCCTTCCTGTTCTCGGGCCAGATCTTCGGCCAGCACATTCACGAGTACCAGAGTGAGCAGCGTCTCCTGGGCCGGGTAGGCATACCGGACTGGAAGGCCAACTGGACCGGCACCCTGCTGGTCAAGGGCTGGTGGATGAATGACCGGCTTAGCCCGCAACTACTGGCTGCGCATGACTTCCGCGCCGGTGCCACCACCATCGCACCAAGCATCGAATGGCTGGTCAGCGACAACCTGCGGGTCATCGGGGGCGCCAACCTGAAGGTCGGCAGCGGTGCCAACAAGTTCGATGACTGCCGCACCTGTAACCCCTGGGACCCGTTCACCGCCGGGTACCCGGGCCACCCCGAAGGTGTCAGCCTGGGCTTGAGCGGCTATGAGCCGTTGGGTCGCTTCCGCGCCGGCCCGCTGGGCATGGCCAAAAACCAGGATGAACTGCAACTGACCGTCCGCTACAGCTTCTGATTCGGAGAACAGCATGAACAACAACAAGCACACCCGTATCCTGGCCGGCGTACTGACGGCACTGGCGATGGCCTGCACCGCGCAGGCCCAGGCCGATGTCGTCGACAACAGCTTCTATCCCTATCGTGAGTCCGCGCCCAGCGCACCGGGGCTCACCACCGGCATGACCATCAACCAGGCCAACGTTGCCCAGTTCCGGGACATCATCGATCCGGCGTTCTACAACTTCATCGAGCAGGGCTGGGTTGAAATCAAGGTCGGCGAGACCACCTCCTTCGACCTTCATCCCAACTACGTGGAAGCCAGCCGGGCGGGTCTCGGCAACGTCAGTCTGGGCGCCAAGCCAGGCGAGCTGAATGGCTGGCAGGCCGGACGGCCATTCCCGGAAGAGCCGGATGCCAACGATCCGCGTGCCGGCGAGAAACTCGCCTGGAACTACAAGTACGGCTACAACTGGGGCGACAGTGCCGCCATCTCCCCGTTCTACTGGAAGTATCGGGACATGAACACCGACAAGGTTGAGCGCACCATCAAGTTCAACTTTCACTTCCTGAACTTCACCGGCCGGGTCAATCAGGAGCCGCTGCCGGCGATCACGCCCAACCCGTCGGAGCTGTTCCGCGGTATCTACGTGCAGGTGCTCGAGCCGCATGATGTGCGCAATACCCAGCTGCTCATCCACCGTGCCATGGACGACCTCAAGCGCGACAACTCCTGGCTGTATCTGGGCTTTCAGCGCCGCGTACGCCGCCTGGCCACCGGTCAGGTCACCGACGCCTTCCTTGGTTCAGATCTGATGATCGAAGACTTCGAGGGCTACAACGGCCGTATTTCCGACATGAACTGGGCCTACAAGGGCACCCGTTACATGCTCATGCCTTTCTACAACCACAACGAGCTGCAACTCGATACCGAAACCCATCAGGACAGCGACGGTTATCAGGTAGTAGCGTTCTCCGGCAAGGGCGGTTGCTTCCCGAACATCACTTGGCAGCTGCGCAAGGTCTACGAAGTGGAGGCCACCCCGGTCGACGGCAGCCACCCGCTGTCCCGCCGCGTGCACTTCATGGATGCCCAGACCTTTACCATCCCGCGCACCGTGGCCTATGACCGCAAGGGCAGCATGTGGAAAACCTTCACCATCGGCCAGGCCCACCCGGACCACCACCTGCCTGCCAACCAGGGCAGTGGCGTATCCATTGACGACAGCTTCAGCATGATCGACGTACAGGCCATGCACTGCACCACCGGCCAATTCAAGGGCCAGGTCGACCCCAGCCTGAGCACCCCGGACATGTTCAGCGTTCAGCACATGCGCGCCACCGGGAACTGATCAGCAACACCGGCACTGCTCCGTATTAAGCCCGCGCAACGCGGGCTTTTTTTGGTTTATTACGGCATGGCGGTGAGTAGACGACGATCATCCCGCAGACGCTGCTCCGCCTCGCCCAAACACTCACGGCCCGATAACCAGTCAGCATCTATCAACTGCACGTGCTCCCGCCGAGGGCTCGAATCGGGTAGAGTACGCTCTGTGTCAGGTAGACCCGCTTTGCCATTCCGTTTGCAGTACGCCGGCAGCACTGCAGGAAGGACCTCTGGAACGACGCAAATCCACGACGGAGCCCCATTCAGGAGAATATGGAAAGATGAAGAACACCCGCATCCACGCAGGCCTGCTGAGCCTGATCGCCGCCGGTATGCTGGCCGCCAGTCAGGCCCAGGCATTTGGTCTGGACTCGCTGAAGGCCGCCGCAGGCGCAGCGCTGAACACAGCAGCGCAAGGTGGCGAAGCCGCCGGTGCCGAGAACCTTGCACAGCAGCAGGATCTGCTGATGCAGCGCTTCAACGCGAGCATGAACAACATGCTGATGGCCCAGGCCAAAACCCTGGAAGCGACGGGACAAACCGACATCGCCAGTCGCACGCTGGCTGCGGCCGCCAACTATGCGCAGGGGGCAAACACGGACACGGCATCGATCGCCGCTGACACCGAGCTGACCAGCAGCAACCAGGCGCTGATTCAGAGTCTGCTCGCACAGGGCGGCACTCTGAGCGGAGCCAACCGCAGCACGCTGGCCGAGGCCATTCCTTTCTACCAGAACGGTCTGAAGGAAGGCTCGCTGCTGAGCGGCGCGTTCCAGAGCTGGCTGGCCAGCGCCAAGGGCAATGCCGGCTCGCTGCTGTCCAACCCGATGGCCGCCGGTGAGCTGACCCGCAGCATCGGTGAGGCCAGCTCCGTGGCACGCAATCTGCCCAGCCTGATCAACGCCTGGAGCGGCACCAGCCAGTCGTTCCTGAGCCTGGCCAACGCCAACCAGGTGGACGCCGGCCAGCTGCAGTCGATCCTCGCCGCACTCAACTGAGCGCCTTCAGGTCTTGTCCGGACGCGCCATGCGTCCGGTCAGGACCTGATCCTGCCGTTGCAGACTGTCGCCCCGGCGACAGATTCCTTCCTCCCTGTCTCCCTATGGTGAACGCCCGGCCGGGCCAGTCGCGGCACGACCATAACAGGAGAACAAGAAGATGAGTTTCGCATCCAGAGTGGTATGGATCACCGGCGCCTCCTCGGGCATCGGTGAAGCGCTGGCCAGGGCCATGCTGGCACAGGGCGCCGAGGTAATCCTGTCCGGTCGCCGCGCCGACGCGCTGCAGGCTCTGGCCGCCGTGGCGCCCGAGCGCACCCTGGTACTGCCCTTCGAAACCACCGACTACGACCGCCTGCCGGCATTGGTCGAGCAGGCCTGGGGCTGGCGTGGCCGCATTGATCTGCTGATCAACAACGCCGGGATCAGTCAGCGCAGCCTTGCGCTGGATACCAGCCTGCAGGTCTATCGCCAGTTGATGGAAGTCGACTATCTCGCGCCGGTTGCCCTGACCCAGTTGCTGCTGCCACGCCTGGTCGAGCAGGGCAGCGGTCAGCTGGCGGTGGTCAGCTCGGTTGCCGGCAAGCTAGGCGCGCCCCTGCGCACGGGCTACTGCGGTGCCAAGCACGCGGTAGTCGGCTACTTCGAGGCATTGCGCGCCGAAGTCGAGCAGGCCTACGGCATTGGTGTGAGCGTGATCATTCCCGGTTCGGTGCGCACCGCCATTGCCGCCAACGCGCTGGAGGGGGGCGGTAATGCACGCGGCCGGTCGGACGCCAACATCGACAACGGTATCGATCCTGACGACGCCGCGCGCACCATCATTGAGGGCCTGAGCGCCGGCAAGCACGACATCGTTGTTGCCGAAGGCATGGAGCTGATGGCGTTGCAGATGCGCGCGAGCGACCCGGAGCGTACCTTCGCCTTTACCGCTGCCGAAGGGGCGAAACTGGCGCAACAGCGGGCGGAGCTGGGGGCCGGCGCCTCGATCGACCCTAACGCGGTCAACCGCTGAACACACATGGCCAAGAGCAGGGAATATTTGGCTCTGGGCGACTGGGACGCCGCGCCGTCAGCAACACTGACGGCGCACCAGCCTGGCACATCAGCTATGGCATAGAGTATTTGCGGCTATGGGCAAAACCCGTTGATCAGCCATTCGACTCAAAAACGGCTGAACATATCGCTGACGAAGACCACCGGGATGGATGCAAAGGACGGCGCAGGCAGATCGGACTGCCCGGCAACAACCAGCGTTGCAGAAACGAATCCCAGCGCCAGAAGCGCCGGCACGAACCACGCGGAATAACGGCGTGTCATGTCTTTCTCCTTGCGCACCTCCGGCAGAGATGCACCAATCTTGTTTTTGTTAGCGGAGAACAGGCTGTTGCAGAAATTGCTACACGTCCAGCAAAAAACACCACCTTCTGACAATTTTTTCTTCGTCGCAGCCCCACTCTAGAGCGGGTAACGCAATAGTCGCAGGCCGTTGAACACCACCAGCAGACTGACGCCCATATCGGCAAACACCGCCATCCACATGGTTGCCGAGCCGGTCAGCGTCAGGGCAACAAACACCGCCTTGATACCCAGAGCCAACCAGATATTTTGCCGCAGGACGCGCAGAGTGCGCCGCGACAGGCTGATAAACGCCGGCAGCTTGCGCAGGTCGTCATCCATCAGCGCAACATCGGCTGTTTCAATTGCGCTGTCGCTGCCGGCTGCAGCCATGGCAAAGCCGATATCGGCAGCGGCCAGCGCCGGCGTATCGTTGATGCCGTCACCGACCATGGCAACGCGCTTGCCGCGGGCCCGGGCCTGGCGAACCAGCGCCAGCTTGTCGTCCGGTAACAGGTTGCCATGAGCCCGGTCGATGCCAACCTGGGTAGCGATTGCCTGCACCGTTGGGGCGTTGTCGCCGCTGAGAATAATGCTCTCCACACCCAGTGTATGAAGCTCGCGTATGGCGTCGCGGCTGCCCCGTTTGAGGGTGTCGGCTACGGCGAACAGGGCAAGCACCTGATCCTCGCCGATCAGCAGGACCAGCGACTTGCCCTCCCGTTCGAGCAGCCCCAGACGCTCCTGCAGCGTAGCGCTCAGCAAACCGCGGGCCTCGGCCAGCCGCGCGTTGCCCAGCCAATAGCGCTCGCCGTTGATCAGGCCGCTGACGCCCTGCCCCGGCAGGGCAGCGAAGTCGTCCACCGTCAGCAGAGGCTGGCTGTTGGCGTTGGCGAGGGCCCGCGACACCGGGTGATCCGAGCGCTCGGCCAGACTTGCGGCCCGTTGCTGCGCGGCATCGGCGTCACTGCCTGCCAGCAGCTGAAAGTCGGTTTGTACCGGGCGCCCTTCGGTCAGGGTGCCGGTCTTGTCGAGGGCGACCAGATCAATCTGACCACCCTGTTCAAGATGCACGCCACCCTTGATCAGCAGGCCCCGCCGGGCGCCCGCCGCCAGTGCGCTGACAATGGTCACCGGGGTCGAGATCACCAGCGCACAGGGGCAGGCCACCACCAGCAATACCAGCGCCCGATAAATCCACTCGTACCAACCGGCATCGGTTAACAGCGGCGGCAGCACTGCCATCAGCAGCGCCAGCAGGCAGACGACTGGCGTGTAGATGGCGGCGAAGCGGTCGACGAAGCGCTGCGTCGGCGCACGGTCGCTCTGGGCCTGCTCTACCGCATGGATAATGCGCGCCAGGGTGGTCTGCCCGGCCACCGCGGTAACGCGGTATTCCAGCGTGCCATTCTGGTTAATGGTGCCGGCAAAGACCGGATCGCCCTGCTGCTTGTCGACCGGCATGCTCTCACCGGTAATCGGCGCCTGGTTGACCGCCGAGCGTCCGCTGACCACCTCACCGTCCAGCGCGATGCGCTCCCCCGGCCGGACCCGAACCCGGGCACCCAGGGCAACGTCACTGGAGGCACGTACCGCCCAGCTGCCATCCTCAAGTTGCACACTGGCTTGCTCGGGCGCCAGCGCCAGCAGGCTGCTGATCGCCTCGCGCGCCCGCCCCAGCGACCGGGCTTCGATATGCTCGGCGATGGCAAAGAGCACCATCACCATGGCTGCTTCCGGCCACTGCCCGATCAGCACCGCGCCGGTGACCGCAATGCTCATCAGTGCATTGATATTAAGCGTGCGGTGACGCAGGGCCACCCAGCCCTTGCGGTAGGTGTCGATGCCACTCAGGGCAATCGCCAGCAGTGCCAGCAACGCCCCAAGCCAGACCGGCCCGGAGGCGAAGTGAACGATCTCGGCCAGTAACGCAACACCACCCGCCAGCGCCAGCGGCCACCAGGGCTTGCTAGCGCTGGCCTCCGGCCGATGGTCATCGACCAGTAGCCGGGGGCTGAAACCCAGCTCGTTGATCGCCGTCAGCACCGCCTCGCGCCGCTCGGGCAGATGGCTTACCGACAACACCCGTTGCAGCAGATTGAAATGCAGCGTACCGACACCGGCCATGCCGGTCAGACGCTGACGAATCAGCCGCTCCTCGGTGGGGCAGTCCATCTGTTCGATATGAATGCGACTGACCTGCTCCCCCGCGCCCGGCGCAAACACCGGGGCCGTCGAGCTAGCTGGCGCCGCGCCGCAGCAGGGGGCAGGCGTGACGTGATCATGCGAATGTTGGGCAGACATGTGACCTCCGGGCAACTTTAGGGCAAAGTAAAAACCCTATAGCCACTACAGAGTCAAGCCTGCCCGGGAGGTACCTGTGAAAATCGGAGAATTGGCACGCCGCACCGACTGTACGGTAGAGACCATTCGTTACTACGAACGTGAAGGCCTGCTGCCGGAACCGCAACGCAGCGAGGGCAACTACCGTCAGTATGGCGAGCGCCATGTCGAGCAGCTGGTGTTCATTCGCAACTGCCGTCTGCTGGACATGACCCACAACGAGCTCCGCGAGCTGCTTCAGCTGCGCCGCCGGCCAGAGGCAAGCTGTGGCGATGTAAACGGCCTCATCGAAGCGCACATTGAGCACGTCGGCGAGCGCATTGCGGCACTGAATCAGCTGCAGCAGCAACTGCTGGAGCTACGCCGGCAGTGTCACGACGATAATGATGTTGACCACTGCGGCATCATCGCCCAGCTGCAAACCAGTGGCAGCGTGAGTCCCCCCGACGCGGACTCGCATGTTGGTCGCAGCCACCGGCACTGATCAGACGGCGGTTACCTGACGCTCCAATTCGGTGCGCAGTTGCGGGTCCAGCCTCAGCTGAGTCGCCAGCTCCTGCAGATATGCCCGCTCCATGAAATTCTGCTCATCAACCACCAGCAGGCTGGCGAGGTACATTTCGGCCGCCATCTCCGGCGTCTGCGCCGCGCGGGCAATTTCGGTCGGTTCCAGCGGTTTGCTCAGCTCGGCGTCAAACCAGGCATGCAGCTGCGCGTCACCGGTCAACCGGGCGATTTCGCCATCAATCAGCTCCCGCTCCCGGTCGTCGATATGCCCGTCCGCCTTGGCGGCACCAATCAGCGCCCGCAATATCGCATGGCTGTGCTGCTCGGCCTGCGGCGCGGGCAGCCGATCCACCGTCTGCGGCTCGCCTTGTGGTGCACTGGCACTATTCTGCTGCCAATGCTGCCAAGCCTTGTAGGCAACCACGCCCAGAGCCGCAAGGCCACCATACTTGACCGCCTTGCCGCCCATTTTGCGTGCCTTCTTGCTGCCCAGCAGCAGGCCTACCGCACCCGCTGCCAGCGCCCCGCCGCCAGCACCGGTCAGCAGGCTTCCCAGCGCGCTCGAGCTCGATTGTCCCTTGGCCGAGGGCGCGGCATCGCCTGCGCCGGACAGGGCACCGCTGGCAGACTTCAACAGTTGATCAAGCAGGCTTCGGGTATTCATGGACTTCTCCGTCAATGGCATGTCAGTTGCTTGGACCACAGAGTGAGTCCGAGCACTCATGGCAACCAAGGCGAACTTTGTTGCCGTATTTTTCCGTCAGGCGCAGGCAGCATGCCCAACTTGCGCTTAACTGAACCTTAACGAACAGGCGTCATCGGGGGGGCAGAATGGAAGAAAGCAATGGCAAGACCCTGCTGGTACTCGGCGGCAGCGGGCTGGTTGGCATGGAGGTACTGCGTCAGGCGCTGGTCAACCCGGCCATCAGCCGGGTCGTCGCACCCAGTCGCTCGCCGCTACCCATGGCGGTCAGGCATTACAGCCACCTCGACAACCCGCAGGTCGATTTCGCAGCGCTGCCCGAAGACGCCGACTGGTGGCAGGCCGACGCGGCAATCTGCGCCCTTGGCACGACCCGCCAGAACGCCGGCTCCAGAGACGCCTTCCGCGCAGTGGATCGCGGCTATGTCGTCTCCTGTGCCCGTCACGCCCGCCGCGCCGGTACGCGAACCTTTGTGCTGAATTCGTCGCTGGGCGCCAGCCCGCGGTCCGGCTCGTTCTATCTGCGGGTCAAGGGTGAAGCGGAGCAGGATCTGGCAGCCATGGATTTTCGTTCCCTGACCCTGATTCGGCCGTCCCTGCTCGACGGTGCCCGCGCCGAGAACCGACCGGGAGAGCTGGTTGGTCTGCTGCTGTCGCGTACCTTCAAGCCGGTGATCCCGAAACGGCTGCGGGCGGTCAAGGCCGGCGACGTCGCAGCGGCGATGCTGCAGGCGGCCCTGATGGCGCCGGTCGGCCAGCATGTCATCGAATCCGACGCAATCGTCAGACGGCATTGAGCACAGGCCGGCTGCAGGCGAGCGGCCCGATTTGCCATTCTGCAGAGTGGATCAATAGTGGCTCTTTGATTTCACTGTATACTTGCGCCAAGGGTCTAAACTGACATTCGGCATTCAACGGCAGGAATATGGCGAAATCATGATCGTCTACAGCAACAAGCGCTTTCTGGTCGTCGACGACTTCAGCGACTTCCGCTCGTCGGTGAAGGCCATGCTGACCCAGATGGGAGCACAGCATATCGATGTCGCCGCCAGTGGGGCAGAAGCAATCGCGCTGTGCGGCAAGACCCGCTATGACATCATCCTGCATGACTACAATCTGGGCGATGGCAAGAATGGTCAGCAGGTGCTTGAGGAGCTGCATCAGCGCAAGCTTATAGGCCCGCACTGCATTTTCGTCATGGTCACTGCCGAGAGCAGTCAGGCCATGGTGATGGCGGCGCTGGAATATGAACCCGATGCCTATCTGACCAAGCCCTTCAATCGTGCCAGCCTGCAGCAGCGACTTGATCGTCTGGTTGAGCGCAAGCAGGTGCTGGCGCCCATTCTTGATTCGCTGGCTGCCGGCAATCAGGCCGGCGTGCTGGCCGCCTGCGACGCCCTGCTGGCAACTCAGCCGCGTCTTGCCCCGCTCTGCCAGCGCTACCGGGCCAACGCCCTGGCCGCACTGGGACGCGATGCCGAACTGGAGACCTTGCTGCAGGCCATCATCGATGAGCGTCCACTGCCCTGGGCGCTGGTCATGCTGGCCGGGCACCTGCTTGAGCGCGGCCATCTGGACCGCGCCGAGGCGCTCTACGAGGAGGGCATCAGCCAGTTTCCGATGCTGCCCACGCTGTATGACGGACTCGCCCGCGCCAAACAGTTGCGCGGCGAGCAGCTCAAGGCACAGGTTTTTCTCGAGCAGGCGGTCAAGATCTCGCCCAACAACCCGCAGCGTCAGGCCGAGCTGGGACGGCTCGCCCGCGCCAACCAGGACCCTGACAGGGCTGTGCGCGCCTTCCGTCAGGCAGTCAACCTGGGCCGCCACTCGGCCTTTCGCGATCCCGAGCATCACCTGAGTCTGGCCGACAGTCTGTGCGCGCAGGCTGGTGACAGCGCTCCCGGCCCCAAGGTGCTGCTGGAGATTCGTCAGACCATGGACGATCTGAACAACAGCTGGCGCGACAACGATGCCCTGGCCGCCCGTGGAGAGCTGTTGCAGGCCACGGCGCTCCAGCGAGCAGGCAAGACCGCAGACGCCACCCAGATGGCGAAAAACGCGGCCGAGCGTCTGGCCAACATGGAAGACTTCTTTGCCGCCGATACCGCGCTGCAGGTCGCAGCGCAGCTGCGCGCGCTTGGCCAGGAGGCCCAGGCCGACCAGGTGCTCAGCAGCTGTGCCGAAATCTATGGCGACGACCCCAAGGTCATGGCCGGCATCGCCGAACAGACCAGCGACCCAGATATCCTGCGTGGCGGTGACCAGGCCATGGAACTGAACCGGCAAGGCATGCAGCTCTATCAGGGCAAGCAGTTTCCGCAGGCGCTGGAGGCATTTCGCAACGCACTGGCGCTGCAGCCGCGCAACATCAGCTATGCGCTCAACACCGCACAGTCGCTGCTGCGCCTGCTGCTCAGTGCTCCGGACCCGGCGCTGCGCGAAGAATGCCTCGACTGCCTGCAGCGGGTCCGCAACATGCCACCCGGTGACCCGCGATTCGAACGCTACAACAAGCTGCGCGAAAAGGCCGAATCGCTATGAGCGACGTACCCGAGGAGCAATCGCTGGATTTCTCCACCGTCATCGCCTCCACCGTTCACGACATGAAGAACTCGCTGGGGCTGCTGATGCAGTCCTACGGGCAACTGGTCGAGCGGCTACCCACCAACGAGCACGACAGCACCGAGCGCGGCGTCATCGAATACGAGTTCCTGCGATTGAACGGCATGCTGGTGCAGATGCTTGGCCTGTACAAGCTGGGGGTCAATCAGTTGCCGCTGCGGCCGAGCTATCTCGAGCTGGAGGAGTTCCTTGAGGATCAGCTGGCGCGCCACCACGACATCCTGCGCTCGCGTCATATCGAAGGGACCTACGAAGTCGATGAATTCGGTCTGATGGGATTCTTTGATGCCGAACTGGTCGGCTCGGTGGTGGGCAACGTGATCAACAACGCGATTCGCTATACCCGCTCGGCTATCCACCTGCGCGCAGCGATGGACGGCGATCAACTGGTCATCACCATCAGCGACGATGGCAGCGGCTACCCGCCAGCAATGCTGGAAAACCAGTCCGACTATATTCTCGGCATCAACATGAGCACCGGCAGTACCGGTCTGGGCCTGTATTTTGGCCAGCGCATCGCCGAGCTGCATCAACGCAACGGCAACAGCGGGCATATCGCCCTGAGCAATGGCGGCGCGCTGGGCGGTGGCGAATTTCGTATCTGGCTGCCCTGAGCCGCCGTGACGTGCGCTGGCACTTCGAGATAAGCTGACCCCGAGTTCTGCGGATCGACAGCCATGCCCTACTTCATCTGTTCCCAACCGGCCAGCCCATGATCTGGTTCTGGCGCTCTCTGGCATCACTGTGCGTCGCCCTCGGCGCCATCGGTGTCGTAGTTCCCGGTTTGCCGACCACCCCCTTTCTGCTGGTCGCCGCCTGGGCCTCGGCACGTGGCTGGCCGGAGCTGGAGGCCCGCCTGCTGCTGCACCCGCACTATGGCCCGCTGATTCGTGACTGGCGTACGCGCCGGGCGGTTCCGCGGCGGGCGAAATGGGCCGCAAGTCTGCTGATGCTCAGCAGCGTAGTCATGATCTGGCTGCTGCCCGCCCCCGACTGGCTGCGCTGGAGCCTGCCGACCTTTCTCTGTTGCGTTGCGCTCTGGTTATGGACACGCGCCGAACCGCAGCCGCCTGCCGGCCGCTAGCGCGGCATCATCCGCACGCCATCCAGCTCGCTCAAGGGTTGCGGGTGCCCGAGAAAATAGCCCTGGGCATAGTCCACCCCCAGCTCGCGCAACTGATCAAGAATGGCCTCGGTTTCGACAAACTCGGCAACCGTCTGCAGGCCCATTTCGTGGCCGATGGTGTTGATCGACGCGACCATCGCCCGGGCAATCGGATCCGCCACGATGTCCTTGACGAACACCCCGTCGATCTTCAGAAAATCCACCGGCAGCGACTTCAGATACGCGAACGACGACAGTCCCGAGCCAAAGTCATCCAGCGCAAACTGACAGCCGATATCCTTGAGCCGCTGCATAAAGACGATGGCCTTGTTCAGGTTGGCAATGGCGCTGGTCTCGGTAATCTCGAAGCAGATCAATTGGGCTGGCACGCCGTGACGCTCGATCGCCGCCAGCACGAAATCGAGAAAACTCTCCTCACCAATCGACGCCGCCGACAGGTTGATCGAGTAGCTGCCCAGTGCACCGCCCTGCCGTCGGCTGTAATCCCCGAGCCAGGCCAGAAAGTTGCCCACCACCCAACGGTCGATGGCCGACGCCAGATCATAGCGCTCGGCAGCCGGCATGAACGCTCCCGGCGGGATAATACGGCCATCCTCACCAAGCATTCTCACCAGCACCTCATAGCCAGGCTGGGTCTCGCGCTCGCTGATAGCGTAAATGGGCTGGACATAGAGCCGCAGCAGATCGGCATCCAGTGCCTGACGCAAGCGATTGACCCATTGCATCTCACCGCGCCGCTCCTGCATCTGCGCATCATCGGCCTGATACAGGTGAATACGGTTGCGACCGGCGTCCTTGGCCGCATAACAGGCGCTGTCTGCGGCGCTGAGCAGCACATCGAGACTGGCCACCTGCTCTTCGATCTGGACCAGGCCGATACTGACCCCGACAGCAAACGTCTTCCCTTCCCAGCTGAACCGGTACTCTTCGACCAACGCGCGGATGCCATCAACCACCGGAATGGCCTCTTCCAGCGTGCAACCACTGAGCAGCAAGCCAAACTCGTCGCCACCGAGGCGCGCCAGCACGTCTGAACTGCGAATGTGCGACTGGAACAGCTTGGCCAGTTGCCGCAACAGCTCGTCTCCGGCCGCGTGACCACAGGTATCATTGACGATCTTGAACTGATCGAGATCCATATAGCACAGCACCTGGTCGACGCGCGCGCCCGGCCCGCGCTGCAGCGCCTGGGCCACCCGCCGCTCGAACTCCTTGCGGTTGACCAGGCCGGTCAGGGTGTCATGGGCTGCCTGATGGGACAGTTCGAGCGCCAGCCGGCGGTTGACGGTCACATCGCGAAAGGTCAGCACCGCGCCAATGATGTGCCCTTCGGCATCGCGGATCGGCGCCACCGCATCCTGCACCGTCACTTCGCTGCCATCGCGCCGGCGCAGCTGGTTCATGCTGCCGGCCGGGCGGCTCAGTGCCTGCCGGTAACGCCGCAACATGGCGCTGACCGGATTGAGCAGTTTTTCTCCGGTGCTTTCATCGAACAGGCAATACACCTCATCCAGCGGTTTTCCTGCCGCATCAGCCTCGCGCCAGCCAGTCAGCTGTTCCGCTATCGGGTTGAGGTAGCGCACGCGCGCATCGGGACCGGTGGTAATCACGCCGTCGCCGATCGACGCCAGGGTCACCTGCGCCAGCATCTTCTCCTGAAACAGCTGCTGCTCGATACGCCGACGCTCGGTGATATCACGGATCATGCAGGTATACAGGTCGTCCTCCAGTGACCCGCTGCTGACCGTCAACTCGGCAACAAACTGATCATGGTCGTTGCGACTGAACAGCACCTCCTGCTTGATCTCGCTGCCGGCTTCCGGCAAGGGCAGGCCTGACCAGTCACGCTCCGCCACCAGACGCGCCATCGGCTGGCCGATCAGGGCGCCGGCGGGCAGCCCGAACAGGCGCTCGGCTCCGGGGTTGCAGGTCGCAAGGATGCCGTCCCGGTTACAGGTAACCACGCCGTCGCGAATGTCACGGATGATGCTTTGGGTCACGCCTACGGCGCGGCGCAGGGCGTGAATGACCTTGTTGTACTGCGCCGCGATCTGGCCCACCTCGGTAAAGGGTTCCACCGGCACATCCCGCTCAAACCGGCCATCGCGCTGATGGGCGGCCATTGCTTCAAGCAGCTCGATCAGTTCGGTACGGGCGCCATGCTCGGACACGTTCAGGCCAGCCAGCTCATCGTCCGGCGTTACCCGCATCGGCCAGAAGCGATTGACCGCGCGCAACAGCAGCCAGGTCAACCCGAAGGCCCACACCCCTGCGACCAGCACCCCTTCCAGCTGGGCAATAAACTGCTGACTACGGGTCAGCCCGGTGCCCAGCGCACCCAGATCGGCGAACAGCGCAACTGCCAGCGTGCCCCAGATACCGCTGGCCAGGTGCACCGGCACGGCACCGACCGCATCATCAATCTGAAACCGAAGCAGCAACCGGTCCGCCAGATACATCACGACCGCACCGATCAGACCAATAAAGAACGCAGCCGACGCATCGACAACATGCGCGCCGGCGGTTACCGCAACCATACCGGCAATCATGCCGTTGAGCGGGTAGACCGGATCGACCAGTCGCCAGCGCAGCCAGGACATCACCATGCCGCCCAGGGTTCCGGCAATGGCGGCCAATACCGTGTTGGCGATGATGCCCGGCACCCGGCCATCAAAGCTCAGCGTGCTGCCGCCGTTGAAGCCGAACCAGCCAAACATCAGCATCAACGCGCCCAGCATCGCCAGCGGCAGGTTCGATCCGGGCATGCTGCGCCCGTCCCGGTCCTGCTCAAAACGCCCCTGGCGCGGGCCCAGAATCAGAATTACCGCCAGCGCCACCCAGCCGCCTACCCCGTGCACCACGGTAGAACCGGCAAAATCGACAAAGCCGCGTTCGGCCAGCCAGCCCAGGCCATCGGCAAAGACGCCGCCCCAGGCCCAGTGACCAAACAGCGGGTAAATGAAGCCGGCGATGATCAGTGTCACCAGCAGGTAGGACGCAAACCGCATCCGCTCGGCAGCGGCACCCGACACGATGGTCGCTGCCGTGGTACAGAACATCGCCTGGAACAGAAAGAACGCCGAATGCCAGGTATCGGCAAAGGGCAGCATGGAGAAGCCCTCGCCATACCAGCCGCCGGCAGTAGCCCCGAACATCAAACCGAAACCGAACAGCCAGTAGCAAAAAATGGCAACGCTCAGGTCAGCCATGTTCTTGACCGCAACGTTGATGGCATTTTTGCTGCGAGTCAGCCCCGACTCCAGACAGAGAAAGCCGATCTGCATGTTGAATACCAGTCCGGCACACAAAACCAACCACAGAACATCGAGCATCGGGATGGGCATGGGAGATACCTGTTCCATTTGGTAACTGGCACTTTGATAGCGCAACTGTTCAGGTCATGCACCCCACTGGTGCAGCGGCCGGCCAGGTTCGCGCCATGCGGCTCAGGATAGTGCAGAGCCTTGCAGGTTCTGTACCAAAAATCGTCGATTTGGTCAGAAAGTCGTCGCCAGAAAGGCGAATATGCATAACCCGGAGGGGTGTGCAGGAGAGGAGAAGTGCACTATCCCGGGCGCAGCAGCGCCCGGGATAGTTACGACAACATCAGTCGGCAATATGAACCAGCTGCTTGCCGAAGTTCTTGCCCTTGAGCATGCCCTTGAACGCCTCAACCGCGTTCTCCAGGCCCTCGGCAACGGTCTCGCTGTACTTCAGGGCACCCGATGCGACCTGACCAGCCAGCAGCGCGGTGATTTCCTGATGCTTGTCCTGCCATTCGGTGACCAGGAAGAAGCGGTGTTCCGGCTTGGGATCAAGCGCACCAAAGATATGGAACGGGGTTTCGACCTTGCTCTGGTCTTCGGCATTATAGGCCGATACATAACCACAGATCGGCACGCGGGCACCCGGGTTGATCAGCTTGGCTACCGCCTTGGCTACCTCGCCACCGACGTTCTCGAAATACACGTCGATGCCGTTCGGACAGGCTGCGGCCAGATCCGCATCCAGGTTACCGGCCTTGTAGTCGATGCAGGCGTCGAAACCGAGTTCTTCCACGACATAGCGGCACTTCTCGGGGCCACCGGCGATGCCGACAACACGGCAGCCTTCCTGCTTGGCGGTCTGGCCAACCACGGTACCGACCGGACCGGACGCAGCGGCAACCACGACGGTTTCGCCAGCCTTGGGCTTACCCACATACATCAGGCCGCAGTACCCTGTGCGGCCCGGCATACCGGCCACACCCAGGTAAGCCTGCAGCGGCACGCCCTGATCCTTGATCTTGTAAACCATAGGGGCGTTGCCCGGAATGATGCAGTACTCCTGCCAGCCGGAGTAGACAGTCACAACGTCACCCACTGCATAGTTTTCAGACTTGGACTCGACAACGCGGCCAACGCTTTCGCCGACAATCGGCGCGCCGATTTCAATCGGGTCCATGTAGCCCTTGCTGTCGTTCATGCGCGGACGCATGTAGGGGTCAAGCGACAGCCACAGGGTCTTGATCAGAACCTCACCATCCTTGAGCTCACGAACTGGTTCTTCCTTCAGAACCAGATCACCATCCTGAATTTCGCCCTGCGGGCGCTTGTTGAGCACGATCTTGCGGTTGATATGAGCAGACATGTGATGCCTCTTGCATGAATGAGTGAATGGGCGGAAACCTCCGCGAACCCCCGGATCATAAACGAACCGGGGCCGCTACCAGCCCCGGCAGGCCTACTATTCACAGACTTGATTGCCTGCCAATCCGTCGGCCGAAACGGCATCAGGCAATATCGCTGACCGTCAGTGCTCCGCCGGAACTGACCACCCGGTTGCGACCGTAGGCCTTGCCCCGGTAAAGACGCTGATCGGCGCAGCGGTACAGACCGCCAGCATCACGTGCGTCCCGGGGCCAGCAGGCCACCCCGAAGGTAGCCGTAATCGGCAGCGCCTGGCCCTGCCAGACCAGCGGCGAACGCTCAAGCTGCAGGCACAGCGTCTGCACCAGTTGTTCGGCAGCCACCGCGTCGGTATTGCGCAGCAACAACCCGAACTCCTCGCCACCCAACCGCCCGATCACATCGGTGCCGCGCAGCCGCTGCCCCAGCACCCGGCACAGGTGCTGCAGGGCACGGTCGCCCGCTTCGTGGCCCCAGCTGTCATTGACCTGCTTGAAATGATCGACATCCAGCAGCACCAAAGCAAACTCGTCGCTGCTGCGCTGACTCTGCTCGATGCACTGGGCAAACAACTGATGAAAACGGGCGCGATTGAATACACCGGTCAATCCATCCATTTCCGCCATGCGCTGCAGCGATTGCTGCGCCACCGCGCGCCGGCCCTCATAAAAGTGCACGAACAGCAGAATCATCAGGCCGCAGATCACCGCGTTGCCGATATCGATCAGCCCGGCAGCCGATTCCGGGTCGGCATAGCGCCACAGATAAAGCAGCAGGGCCGCGACCATGAACGGGATCGACAGCAGCAATCCGGCACGGCGCCCCAGCAGCAGATAGGCGAGCACCGGCACCATATACACCCAGACGAACGCGGTGACCGACGCCTCGGGCATCAGCATGATATAGAGCTGAAAGCAGAAGGTAGGCAACAGGTAGCCGTAGATCCAGGGCGTCAGCCAGCGGACCCGCATGACTGTGCGGGCCGACCACAGCAGGAACAGGCCAACGATGATTTCCAGCGTTGCCAGCACGGCATTGTCATTGCCAAACTGCAGCAGCGCAAAGCCGCAGAGTACGACGCCAGTGCAGGCAAAGATAAGACGCAGCAATGAGCGCCGGGCAGAATCCTCCAGCCCGGCTGCCGCCCGTCGATGTATTCCGTGCTCCGAATCCAATGGCTTTCCTGTCCGATGACTGTCCGTAGCGGTGTAGTATAGCGAAGCCCGGCTCAGCTGGAGGCCCAGTTTTCCAGCAGGTGCTGATCCTTCAGCCGTACATAGTTGGCAGCCGAGTAGGTAAAGAACTCACGTTCCCTGTCGGTCAACGGGCGCACCTGTTTGGCCGGGCTGCCCATATACAGATAACCACTTTCCAGCGTGCGCTTGGCCGGCACCAGAGAGCCGGCACCGATGATCACCTCGTCTTCGACCACCGCGCCATCCATGACGATGCTGCCCATGCCGACCAGCACACGGCTGCCGATGCTGCAGCCATGCAGCAGCACCTTGTGGCCAATGGTCACGTCATCGCCGATGTTCAGCGGATAACCATCCGGATTGAACGGGCCGGCGTGGGTGATGTGCAGCACACTGCCATCCTGCACGCTGGTGCGGTCGCCAATACGAATGCTGTGCATGTCGCCACGAATGATCGCGCCGGGCCAGACCGAGCAATCGTCACCGAGGTGCACGTCGCCCAATACCACCGCCGACGGATCAACAAACACCCGGTCACCCAGCACCGGCTGCCAGTCCCTGAAGCTACGTACGTTCATCGCATCACCCTTGAATTTTGCGGCTATCGCCGTCATTGAGAACTTCTAACGAAGTCACGATGCCAAGCGCGCCGGAGTTGATTACCATGGGCGCATTGTAAGTCATCGATCGAATCAGGATACCCGCCATGCCCAATCCGCTGCTGCAACCCTACGATCTGCCGCCCTTTGCCGAGATCCGTGCCGAGCACGTCAAACCGGCCATCGAGCAGATTCTGGCTGACAACCGCGCACAGCTCGATGCCCTGCTGGCCAACCCTCCAGCGCAATGGACCTGGGCCAACCTGATCGAGCCGCAGGATGACATGGGCGAACGCCTTGGCCGTGCCTGGTCGCCAGTCAGCCATCTCAATGCGGTCATGAACAGCCCAGAGCTGCGTGAAGCCTATGAAAGCTGCCTGCCGCTGCTGAGCCAGTATTACACCGAGTTGGGCCAGAATCAGGCGCTGTTTGAAGCCTACCAGCAGCTCGCCTCCAGCGACGAGTTCGCCACGCTGGACAAGGCCCAGCAGACCATCCTTGAACACGCCCTGCGCGACTTCAAGCTGTCCGGCATCGCCCTGCCGCCGGAGCAGCAGAAGCGCTACGGCGAGCTGCAGATGCGTCTGTCCGAGTTGCAGAGCACCTTCTCCAATCAGGTGCTCGACGCCACCCAGGCCTGGACCAAGCACATCACCGACGCGGCCCAGCTGGACGGCCTGCCCGAGTCCGCGCTGGCGCAGGCCAAACAGGCCGCCGAAGCCCGCGAGCTGGACGGCTGGCTCATTACCCTGGAGTTCCCCAGCTACTTCCCGGTGATGACCTACGCCACCGACCGCGCCCTGCGTCAGGAGGTCTATACCGCCTTCTGCACCCGCGCCTCCGATCAGGGTCCCAACGCCGGCCAGTTCGACAATGGCCCGGTGATCGAAGAGATTCTCGTATTACGTCAGGAGCTGGCCCAGCTGCTGGGTTTTGCCAACTATGCCGAGCTGTCGCTGGCGACCAAGATGGCCGAAAGCACCGATCAGGTGCTCGGCTTCCTGCGTGATCTTGGCGAGCGCAGCAAGCCGTTCGCGAAACAGGACCTGGCCGCCCTGAAGGCTTTCGCCGCAGAACAGGGCTGCGACGACCTGCAGCCCTGGGATTTTGGCTTCTACAGCGAGCAGCTGCGCCAGCAGCGTTACGCCATTTCTCAGGAAATGCTGCGCCCCTACTTCCCGATCGATACCGTGATCAACGGCATGTTCGCCATCGTCCAGAAGCTCTACGGTATCGAGCTGCGCGAAGTCGCCGAGTTCGAGCGCTGGCACAAGGACGCGCGCCTGTTCGAGGTGATCGAGCAGGGCGAAGTCATCGGCCGCTTCTTCCTCGATCTGTACGCCCGCGCCAACAAGCGCGGCGGCGCCTGGATGGATGGCTGCCGTGACCGGCGCCTGCTGCCCGACGGCGCCCTGCAGCGCCCCATCGCCTATCTGGTCTGCAACTTCACCCCGGCGGTCGGCGGCAAGCCGGCATTGCTGACCCACGACGAAGTCACCACCCTGTTCCACGAGTTCGGCCACGGCCTGCACCATCTGCTGACCCGGGTGAACTACGCCTCTGCCAGCGGTATCAATGGCGTGGCCTGGGATGCGGTCGAGCTGCCGAGCCAGTTCATGGAAAACTGGTGCTGGGAGCCGGAAGGCCTGGCGCTGATCTCCAGCCACTATGAAACCGGCGAGCCGTTGCCGCAGGACCTGCTGGACAAGATGCTGGCGGCCAAGAACTTCCAGTCCGGCCTCGGCATGCTGCGTCAGATCGAGTTCTCGCTGTTCGACTTTGAGTTGCATGTGCGCAAGCACCCCGAGCTGAGCGTGCAGCAGGTACTTGATCAGGTGCGCGATGAGATTGCGGTCATCAGGGTACCGTCGTTCAACCGCTTCCAGAATGGCTTCAGCCATATCTTTGCCGGTGGCTATGCAGCCGGTTACTACAGCTACAAGTGGGCAGAAGTGCTGTCGGCAGATGCCTTTTCGCGCTTCGAGGAGGAAGGGGTGCTGAACGCCGAGACCGGCCGCGCCTTCCGCGACAACATTCTTGCCCGTGGCGGCAGTGAAGCGCCGATGGCGCTGTTCGTCGCCTTCCGTGGTCGTGAGCCGTCAATCGATCCGCTGCTGCGCCACTCGGGCCTGACCGGAGAAGCCGCATGAACCAGCAACCGATCAAGCGCTTCATCGCCGGCGCGGTCTGCCCGGCGTGCAGCGCGATGGATACCATCAAGATGTACGAGGAAGACGGCGTACCACACCGCGAATGCGTGGAGTGCGGCTACGCCGATACGCTGGATGCCCGCGGCAACTCGGTACCCAAAGAGCTGACCACCCGGGTCAACGAGGCACGCAAGGCACCAAAGAAGCCGAGCAGTCAGACGGTGCAGTTCTTCCCCAACCCGCGTTTGAAAAAAAAGGACTGACCGGGCAGCCGGCTCGCAATACGGGCCGGCTGCTGTTCAGGCAGCGCCGCGCAACTCAATCTCGACCCCCAACTGACGGGACATACAGGGCCATTTTGCCCATAACCGGCGCACCTGCGCCGGGTCCTGACTGGCCTGATAGGCCCTGAACGGCTCCGACTGAAACAGATCCTCCGGCAGCAGGCCAGAAACCGCTGTTTCCACCGCCGTATCCAGCTGGTTGGCAAACCCCTCGCCCATCAGTTGATGCACAATCAGATTGGCCCGCGTGGTATCCATCGGAATCAGCGGCGCAATGCCGTTGACGACGTAACGATCGTTGACCTCCTCGACCAGACGATGCGCCAGATAGGCCTCGTCCAGCAGCATAATCAGCCCTTTGTGCTCACTGGGCAGATCCGGGGGCTGCAGGAAAAAGGCTTCCGCCACCTTCAGCACCGGCAGCATGCGCTCGCGCAAGTGAGCGGCCTGCGCTACTGCAGCTGCCGCCTCCAGCACGTCCGGTACCTGCTCGATATAGGCCCGAGCAAACCGATACAGGGTTTCGACCTGATTATTCTCCACCCGGATCGACGGGTGCAGGGCCGGCAGACGGGATTCAAGCCAACGCTGCATCGCCCCGACCGAGTCAGGTTGCGCCATGGCATCGGCAATACGGCGTTTCAGGCCGGTTATATTCATGTTTCACGCTCCACAACGACGGCTGAATGCTGCAAGCGGCCAACAGCATATTGATATCATTCTCATTTCGAGAAAAGCTAGCAGAGGCACCCCATTCCGTCAAAGTGACTCATCGGGAGCCATTAGATCCAATTGTAATAACTGCAACCTCAGGGCGGACACCCTCCCCCGCGTTCCAACTATCGCGGCTCGCTGTCAGTGAGACGCAACATTGCCAAGCCGCAACCCCTGTCTATACTCGATTGTGTCGGTAGCCTGTGGGGGAGTTCCGACCGGGGGTGATTCATCGCGATCTTCGCGCTGCGCATCCCGCGGTTTCGGGTATCTGCGCAGTGTTGTACCTGCTCCAGATACCCCTCATTCCGTGCACCGGAAGCGATAACAACAATAAAAGGGGAACCGGGAATGTTGCGAGCAGCAATCACCTGGCCTGTTGGCCTGTTCCTGTGCGCGCTTGGCCTGTCGGCCAACGCTGAGTGGGGCATCAACATGCGCCGTGGCGTCACCGACGTCAGCCAGTCCGTGTTCGATCTGCACATGACCATCTTCTGGATCTGCGTCGTCATCGGCGTCGTGGTATTCGGTGTGATGTTCTGGTCGATGCTGATGCACCGCAAATCGGCCGATAGTAAGCCGGCGACCTTCCACGAGCACGTCGGCGTCGAAATCCTCTGGACCGTCATCCCGCTGGTCATCCTCATTGTCATGGCGGTTCCGGCCACCAAAACCCTGATCGATATCTACGACGCCGACGAAGCAGACGTCGATATTCTGGTCACCGGCTATCAATGGCGCTGGCAATACCAGTACGTCGGCGAAGGGGTCAGCTTTTTCAGCACCCTGACCACGCCGCGCGACGAAATCACCAACGTCAGCGCCAAGAGCCCGGACTACCTGCTGGAGGTCGACAACCCGCTGGTTATCCCGGTCGGCAAAAAGGTCCGCTTCCTGGTCACCGCCTCCGACGTCATTCACTCCTGGTGGGTACCGGATTTTGCGGTGAAGAAGGATGCCATCCCCGGCTTTATCAACGAGGCCTGGACCCGGGTTGAAGAACCCGGCATCTACCGCGGCCAATGCACCGAACTGTGCGGTAAGGATCACGGCTTCATGCCGGTCGTGGTGCAGGTGCTGCCGCAGGATGAATACGACACCTGGCTGGCTGAGCAGAAAGAGGCGGCGGCGAAGGAAGCCGAGCTGCGTGACAAGACCTGGACCCTCGACGAACTGGTCGAGCGTGGCGAGAAGGTCTACACCACCGCCTGCGCCTCCTGTCACCAGCCCAACGGTGAGGGCCTGCCACCAATGTTCCCGGCGCTCAAGGGCAGCCAGATTGCCACCGAAGACATGGCCGCGCACCTCGACATCGTGCTTAACGGCAAGCCCGGCACCGCCATGGCGGCGTTCGGCAAGCAATTGTCTGAAGTCGACATTGCTGCCGTGATCACCTACGAGCGCAATGCCTGGGGCAACGACACCGGCGAAATGCTCTCGCCCATCGATGTTCTGAAGGCGAAAGAAGGCCAATAGGAGACCTGCCATGAGTGCTGTGATCGATACCCATCACCACGACCATGCCCACGGTCCGGCCAAGGGCCTGATGCGCTGGGTGCTGACGACCAACCACAAGGACATCGGCTCGATGTATCTGTGGTTCAGCTTCGCCATGTTCCTGCTCGGCGGCTCGATGGCCATGGTCATTCGTGCCGAACTGTTCCAGCCGGGCCTGCAGCTGGTGCAGCCCGAGTTCTTCAACCAGATGACCACCACCCATGGCCTGATCATGGTGTTCGGTGCAGTCATGCCCGCCTTTGTCGGCCTGGCCAACTGGATGATTCCACTGATGATCGGCGCGCCGGATATGGCGCTGCCACGGATGAACAACTTCAGTTTCTGGCTGCTGCCGATGGCCTTCGGGCTGCTGGTCTCGACACTGTTCATGGAGGGAGGTGGCCCGAACTTCGGCTGGACCTTCTATGCACCGCTGTCGACGACCTATGCGCCGCCCAGCGTCACCTTCTTCATCTTCGCCATTCACCTGGCGGGCATCAGCTCGATCATGGGCGCGATCAACATCATCGCCACCATCCTCAACCTGCGCGCACCCGGCATGACGCTGATGAAGATGCCGCTGTTCGTCTGGACCTGGCTGATTACCGCCTTCCTGCTGATCGCCGTCATGCCGGTGCTGGCCGGCGTGGTCACCATGATGCTGATGGACATCCATTTCGGCACCAGCTTCTTCAATGCCGCCGGCGGCGGTGATCCGGTGATGTTCCAGCACATTTTCTGGTTCTTCGGTCACCCCGAGGTCTACATCATGATCCTGCCGGCGTTCGGCGCGGTCAGCCAGATCATCCCGGCCTTCAGCCGCAAGCCGCTGTTTGGTTACACCTCGATGGTGTACGCCACCGCAGCCATCGCCTTCCTGTCGTTCATCGTCTGGGCGCACCACATGTTCACCGTCGGCATTCCGATTACCGGCGAGCTGTTCTTCATGTACGCCACCATGCTGATCGCGGTACCCACCGGGGTGAAGGTATTCAACTGGGTGACCACCATGTTCCGCGGCGCGCTGACCTTTGAAGCGCCGATGCTGTTCGCCGTGGCCTTCGTGATCCTGTTCACCATCGGCGGGTTCTCCGGCCTGATGCTGGCGATTGCACCGGCCGACTTCCAGTACCACGACACCTACTTTGTCGTCGCGCACTTCCACTATGTACTGGTGCCCGGTGCCATCTTCGGCATCTTCGCTTCGGCCTATTACTGGCTGCCGAAGTGGACTGGTCACATGTACGACGAAACCCTGGCCAAAACCCACTTCTGGATGAGCTTTATCGGCATGAACCTGGCGTTCTTCCCGATGCACTTTGTGGGGCTGGCAGGCATGCCGCGGCGGATCCCGGATTACAACGTGATGTTCGCCAACTTCAACATGATCTCGTCGGTTGGCGCCTTCATGTTCGGGGTGACCCAGTTGCTGTTCCTGTTCATCGTCATCAAGTGCATCAAGGGCGGAACGAAGGCGGCAGCCAATCCGTGGGAAGGGGCAGAAGGGCTGGAGTGGACCGTGCCATCACCGGCGCCGTACCACACCTTTACCACCCCACCCGAGGTGAAATGACCGGAGGCGCTGGCCATGAGCGAGCAGCAATCCAACAAACCGGTAGTCATGCGCCTGGTGCTGACCGTGATCGGCATGTTTGCCTTCGGCTTTCTGATGGTGCCGCTGTATGACGTGATGTGCGATGCCCTGGGCATCAACGGCAAGACCAGCGGCACAGCCTATCAGCAGGACGTCGAGCACATCGATGCCAGCCGCACCCTGCGGGTGCAGTTCGTCGCCACCCGGGCCCAGGGCATGGCATGGGACTTCAATCCGGATGCAGAGCAACTCAGTCTGCATCCGGGCGAAACCCGCGAGATGCTGTTCTATGCCCACAACCCGACGGACAGCCCCATGGTGGCGCAGGCCATTCCCAGCGTCTCGCCCGCCAAGGCCGCAGCCTATTTTCACAAGACCGAATGCTTCTGTTTTACCCAGCAGGTGTTGCAACCAGGGGAAAGCGTGGAGATGCCGGTGCGCTTCATTGTCGACCCGGCGCTGCCGACCGACGTGAAGCACCTGACGTTGGCCTACACCCTGTTTGATGTATCGGAGCGGATGCCTGACAAGCTGGCGAGCGCGTCAGCCCAGGCTCACTGAACATGATTGCCGGATAAGGAGAACAACAGATGGCCAATCACGAAACCTATTACGTTCCGGCCCAGAGCAAATGGCCGATCATTGCCTCGGTCGCCCTGCTGCTGACGGTGTTTGGCGCCGGTAGCATGATGAATGGCGATGCCGCCGGCGCCGGCAGCAGCCTCGGCAAATGGATCTTCTTTGCCGGTGCATTGATGATCGCCTACATGATGTTCGGCTGGTTCAGCAACGTGGTGAAGGAAAGCCGCGAGGGGCTCTATAGCCCGCAGATGGACCGCTCCTTCCGCATGGGCATGGGCTGGTTCATCTTTTCCGAGGTGATGTTCTTCGCCGCGTTCTTCGGCGCACTCTTTTATGTGCGTACCTTCGCCGGCCCCTGGCTCGGTGGTGAGGGCGACAAGGGTGTGACCAACATGCTCTGGCCCGAGTTCGTCTATCAATGGCCGCTGATGGTCAACCCCGATCCAGGAGCCTTCCCCGGCCCGAAAGAGGTGATCAGCGCCTGGCAGCTGCCGCTGATCAACACCATCCTGCTGATTTCTTCCAGTGTCACCGTCACCTTCGCCCACCATGCGCTGAGAGCCGACAAGCGGGGCGCCACCAAGGCCTGGCTCGGCCTGACCGTGGCGCTGGGCACCGTGTTTCTGATTCTGCAGGCGCTGGAGTACCAGCACGCCTACCACGATTTGGGGCTGACCCTGAACTCCGGCATCTACGGCGCGACCTTCTTCATGCTGACCGGTTTCCATGGTGCCCACGTGACCATGGGCACGCTGATTCTGGCGATCATGCTGATCCGCATCACCAAGGGTCACTTCACGCCGCAACAGCACTTCGGCTTCGAAGCGGCCAGCTGGTACTGGCACTTCGTTGATGTGGTCTGGGTCGGCCTGTTCATCTTCGTCTACATTTTCTGACCCATGCGGGCGGCGGCGTTGTCAATGCAGCCAGGGCGTATTCCAGACCAGGTTGCCGGACCAGAAGCCCCAGGCGATCAGGCCCATCAGCAGGATCGTCAGGCTGATGCGCACGCTCAGGGCGGTTACCAGCCGCCCACGTCCGCTGCTGTCCTTCATCAGAAAAAACAGCCCGCTGAACAGGCTGATCACGATCAGCGCCAGCAGCATCACAATGGCCAGTTTGAGCCACATGGGCGCCCCCTTGATGTTGTTATGTTGGGCTCAAGTATAGCGAGGACGCACCATGCTGCTCGCTGATTCCAGCCGCAGTGGCCGCCGCTTTGCACCTGGCTGGCCGCTGTGGGTGTTCACACTGACGCTGCTGCCGGTTCTGCTCGGACTCGGCAGCTGGCAACTGCAGCGCGCGACAGAAAAGCAGGCCATGCAGGCGTCGGTTGATGCATTGCATCAGGCCCCGGCGATGCCACTGTCTGCGTTCGCGCAAACGCGGCCGTCTGACTGGCAACCGCTGATTCTGCGCGGGCAGCTGGAGGCTCGGCACACATGGCTGCTCGACAATCGCACCCGCGACGGCCGAGCCGGGGTAGAAGTGTTGCAGGCCTTTCAGGACACCAGTGGCCAATGGTTGCTGGTTAACCGCGGCTGGCTGCCCTGGCCGGACCGCCGTCAGGCGCCGCAGATCGAGACGCCGTCGGGAGAACTGCAGCTGCTGGCAGAGAAGCTGCCAGACAACGGCACCGGCTGGCGCCCGGGTAGCCGGCGTTGCGCAGCTGGCACTGCCAACTGCGTGGTAGCCCAGCTTGACCTGACAGCCTTGCGCCTGCAGTCCGGTATTGCGCTGCAGGACTGGAGCGTCCGCTTGACCGGGGACGGTTCATCGGCAGCACTGCAACTCGACTGGCCAGCGCTGCCGATGAGCGCAAGCAGACATACCGGGTATGCCGTCCAGTGGTTCAGCCTCGCTGCGGCGCTGATCGCTTTGTTTATCTGGGCCGGTTTCCGGCCCGACCATCGGGGGAATAATAATGATGAGCCTGACCGAGCCTGACCGGACCCGGCAACGCCCACGCGGCCAGCTAAAGCTGCTCGCCGTCATCGGTGTCGTGGTTGTACCCATTCTGATCGCCGCGCTGATGGCGCACTTCGGCATCGGTGTGCCGCAGGCACATTCAAACAAATCCGCCCTGGTCGAGCCGGCCATTCAGGTCAGCGACTGGCAACTGGCGCTGGAGCCAATCGGCTATGGCGCACCCTGGCGGCTGCTGGTTACCCACACCGGCGCCTGCGAACGCGAATGTATGGCGCTGATCCACGAAGCCCGGCAGATCAATGTGGCTGTCGGCCGCGAAGCGGACCGCGTCGAGCATGTCCTAGCCTCGCCGGTCGCCCTGCGCGACGATGAACTGGCCCGGCTGGAAACCGAATTTCCGCGCCTGCAGCGTACTCACTTCGACAGCAATGCCTATCTTCACAGCCTGCAGACCCAGCCAGACAGCTGGCTGATCGGACCGCAGCTCTGGCTGGTCGACCCACTCGGCCGTGTGGTGCTGCATCACAGTGCCGGTCAGCCAGGCAAAGACCTGCTTGATGACCTCAAGCGTCTGCTGAAACTCTCGAAGGTGGGCTGAGCCATGCGCAAACCTGGCTACAACCTGGCACTGGCAGGGCTGCTGCTGTGCTTTATCGTCGTCATCCTCGGTGCCTACACCCGGCTGGTACACGCCGGACTCGGCTGCCCGGACTGGCCAGGCTGCTACGGCTTTCTGACCGTACCGCAAAGCGATCATGCGCTGGAAACGGCGCAGCTGCGCTTCCCGGACGACCCGGTCGAAGCCTTCAAGGCTTGGGCGGAGATGATTCACCGCTACGCAGCCGGCACCCTCGGCTTGCTGATTCTGGGCCTGGCCGTGATTGGTATCCGACAGCGCCGCGACCCCGGCTACCCGACCGGCCTGTGTGTCGGGCTGCTTGCCCTTGTCGTCTGCCAGGCACTGTTCGGCATGTGGACCGTGACCCTCAAGCTCTGGCCGCAGGTCGTCACAGCCCATCTGCTGGGCGGCTTCGCGACCCTGAGCCTGCTGTTGCTACTGGTACTGCGCCTGTCGGGCCGGCTACCGGCACTCCATCCCACCCGCTCGCTCACCAGACTGCGCCTGCTGACGCGCTTTGCACTTGCGGTGGTGATCCTGCAAATCATGCTCGGCGGCTGGACCAGCACCAACTATGCCGCAGTGGCCTGCATCGACCTGCCGACCTGCCACGGGGAATGGTGGCCGGAGATGGACTTCCACACCGGCTTCAACCTGCTGCATCAGGAGATCGGCCCGAACTACCTGGGCGGCATGCTGGAAGGCCCGGGGCGGACAGCGATCCATTTCACCCACCGCCTTGGCGCATTGCTCACCACGTTCGTTGTGCTGCTGCTCGGCTGGCAACTCTGGCGCGCACGCCTGCACGGTCTGGCGCTGCTGCTGTGCCTGGCACTGACTGCCCAGGTCGGCCTGGGCATCACCAACGTACTGGCGGCGCTGCCATTGGCGGTAGCTGTGGCGCATAACGGCATGGCGGCGCTCCTGCTGCTGTGCACACTGGCCGTCAACTATCGTGTGCGTGCGCCGGCAACGGTGCGTGTCCGACTGGAGGCACGACCACGGCGTTCACTGGCGAGTCACGCCTGAGGCATCCATACTCCAGACACAACAACACAGGTGCGCAGCACGCACCGACAGGGGGAACAGACCATGGCGAGCCTCTCTCAAGCGGTGCCGGTCCGAGCCGGCTGGCGCGACTATCTGGAGCTGACCAAGCCGAAGGTGGTGGCTTTGATGATCATCACCTCGGCCATCGGCATGCTGCTGGCCAGCGAGCAGGCGGTGCCCTGGAGCACGCTGCTGCTGGGCAACCTCGGCATTGCCCTGTGCGCCGGGTCGGCAGCGACGATCAACCATGTGGTCGACCGCCGGATTGACATTCATATGGCCCGCACCCAGCGGCGCCCACTGGCGCAAGGCCGCGTCGAACCGCTGAACGCGGTGCTGTTCGCCATCCTGCTCGGCAGCGCCGGACTGGCGGTCCTGCTGTCATGGACCAACACGCTCACGGCGCTGCTGACACTGGCGTCGCTGCTCGGCTATGCACTGATTTACACGGCCTTTCTCAAGCGCGCAACGCCGCAGAACATCGTCATTGGCGGCGTCGCCGGCGCAGCACCGCCGCTGCTTGGCTGGACCGCCGTCACCGGACAGATTCAGGCCGAAGGTCTGCTGCTGGTGTTGATCATCTTCGCCTGGACACCCCCGCACTTCTGGGCGCTGGCCATCCACCGCAAGGCAGAATATGCCAAGGTCGACATCCCGATGCTGCCGGTTACCCACGGCGAGCACTACACCAAGCTGCACATTCTGCTGTATACCTTTATCCTGCTCGCTGTGAGCCTGTTGCCGTTCGTGATTCACATGAGCGGCCCGCTCTATCTGGTGGCCGCGGTGGCGCTGGGCCTGCGCTTTATCGACTGGGCTGTCGCCCTGCTGCGTGACAGCCGTCCGCACGCGGCCATCAAGACCTTCAAGTATTCACTGTGGTACCTGCTGTGGCTGTTTGTAGCCCTGTTGCTGGACCACTATATCGAGGTGGCTGGATGGCTTTGACCGGGGTACAGAAAACCGTACTGGTATGTGTGGCCAGCATTGCGCTGGTAGTGGGAGCAGTCGTCAACAAGGTGACGCAACCGGCGCCGCTGGATCGCACCGCGCTGCAGGAAGCGGGCGTCTATCTGTTCGACAGCCCCCGCCCCATACCCGATGTCAGCCTGCGATCCGCAGCAGACCAGCCCTGGGGACGGGATAACCTGACCGGCCAGTGGGATTTGCTGTTCTTTGGCTATACCTTCTGTCCGGACATCTGCCCGACCACACTGGCCGAATTGCGCCAATTGATGCAGAAACTGCCCGAGGCCACTCGCAGCCAATTGCAGGTCACCTTTGTCAGCGTTGATCCCAACCGCGACACACCAGAACAGATCACGACCTATCTGAACTTCTTCAGCGCCGGCTTCGCTGGCGCAACCGGCGAGTCCGAGCAACTGGCAACACTGGCCAAGGCCCTGTCGATTGCCTATATCGAACCGGACACCAGCAGCGAAAATTACCTGGTCGATCACAGCGGCCAGGTCGTCATCGTCGACCCGAACGGCCGCTACGTCGGCTTTATCCGCCCGCCACTGAACACCGAAAAGCTGGCCCAGTGGCTACCTCGGATCATCGGCGCCGAATAGAAGCCGCTCAGGCGCGGCGAGGAATCGCCAGCGCCAGCATGAACATGCCAGCCGCGCAGACCACGATGGAGGGACCCGCCGGGGTATCCAGCTGCCAGGACAACGCCAGTCCACCGAGTACCGCCAGCATGCCCAGCACACTGGCACCCAGCGCCATCTGCTCCGGTGTTCGGGCATGACGCTGGGCCGCCGCCGGCGGAATAATCAGCAGCGAGGTGATCAGCAGTACGCCCACCACCTTCATCGCCACCGCAATGACGATGGCGATCAGCAGCATCAAGGCAAGCCGGATCGCCGTGACCGGCAACCCCTCAACCCGCGCCAGCTCCTCATGCACGGTAATCGACAGCAGACTGCGCCAAAGCAGACTCATCAGGACCAGCACGACCATCAGGCCACCCAGCATCCAGCCGAGTTCATTCAGACTAATGGCGAGCAGATCCCCGAACAGATACGCCATCAGGTCAACCCGGACGTTTTCGGTCAGCGCCAGCACCACCAGCCCGAGCGACAGAGTGCTGTGCGCCAGAATCCCCAGCAGGGTATCGCTGGCCAGCCACTCCTTGTGCTGCAACGCCACCAGCAGTACCGCGATCAGAACGCAGCCCACCGTCACCGCCAGCGTCAGGTTAATGTCCAGCAACATGCCGAGCGCCACACCCAGCAGCGCCGAGTGCGAAAGCGTATCGCCGAAATAGGCCATCCGCCGCCAGACCACAAAGGAACCCAGCGGACCGGCTACCAGCGCCAGCGCCAGACCGGCCAACAGCGCGTAAACAAGAAAATCAGGCATGCTTGCAGTCAGGTCCGTGGCTGTGTTCGTGGGGTACGACTTCGCCATGCAGGTCATGGGCGTGATCGTGATGGTGGTTGTAGACCGCCAGCGCACTGGCCTGCTCGCCAAACATGGCAACGAAGGCCGGGTCCAGGCTGACCTGCTCGGGATGGCCCGAGCAGCAGACGTGACGATTGAGGCATACCACCGTATTGGTGGTGGCCATGACCAGATGCAGATCGTGGGAGACCATCAGCACGCCGCAGCCGTAGCGATCACGCAACCGGGTAATGAGTTGATACAGCTCGATCTGGCCATTGACGTCGACGCCCTGTACCGGCTCATCGAGCACCAGCAGATCGGGCTGGCGCAGCAGTGCCCGCGCCAGCAGGATGCGTTGCAGTTCGCCACCGGATACCTGCTGCAGCGGCCGTGCGATCAGGTGCTCGGCGCCGACTTCAGCCAGCGCCGCCTCGACTGCCGGGCGTCTGGTACCGGGCACCAGCAGCAGAAAACGCAGTACCGTCAGTGGCAGCGACGGATCGATCTGCAGCTTCTGCGGCATGTAGCCGATGCGCAGGCGCGGCTGGCGCCAGACCTTGCCCCCACTCGCCTTGAGCAGGCCGAGCACGATCCGCACCAGGCTGGTCTTGCCGGCACCATTGGGACCTATCAGCGTGACAATCTCGCCACGCCTGACGCTCAGGTTCACACCCTCCAGCACGTCGGTTGCATTCAGCCGCAGACTGACGTTGCCGAGAGACAGCAGCTCGACGCTCATGCTGCCGCCTGACACTGGGCACACAGCCCGCTGATTTCGACCGTTTCACTGCTGACAGAAAAGCCGTGGGTTGTGGCAGCTGCCGCGATGGCATCACTGATCCCGGCTTCCTCCAGTTCGATGGCAATATGGCAGTTAAGGCAGATCAGAAAATGGCCCTGATGGCGGTGCTCCGGACTCGGGCAGCCGATGAAGGCATTGAGCGAGGCAATGCGATGCACCAGCCCCTGCTCCTGCAGAAAGTCGAGCGCCCGGTAAACCGTCGGCGGCGCCGCACGGCGACCATCGTCGCGTGACAGGGTTTCCAGAATATCGTAAGCCCCCAGGGGCTTATGGCTTTGCCAAACCAGCTCAAGCACACGCTTGCGCAAGGCGGTGAAACGCACGCCATCACGGGCGCACACCTGTTCGGCTGCACTCAGTGCATGACTGACACAATGCGCGTGGTTGTGCGGCTGCTGCGGATCGGGAAGGGTAGTGGAGTCGCTCATGCTGACGCCTCGCTGGCTGCGTACCGCAGTCGAATGACAAGCGGGACTTTTCAGAGGTCAATGACCTGTTATCATATAACAACTCTGCTTCCCGAGGTATTCCCCCATGTCGATCCGTTCCCTGCTGGCCCTGGCAGCCGGCCTGCTGCTGTCTTTTCCGTCAATGGCAGACAGCCGCATTCTGACCAGCATCAAGCCAATCCAGCAGATCACAGCCGCTCTGCTCGACGGTATCGACGAGCCCGCAGTACTGCTGCCACCGGGCGTATCACCACACGCCTTCGCACTCAGACCTTCCGATCGCCGCGCCCTTGCCGAGGCGGAGCGTATTTACTGGATAGGCCCCGACCTTGAGCGCTTCCTTGACAGCCTGCTGCACGACAATGCCCGGGCCCGCGAACTGATGGCGGTTGCCAATCTCACCCTGCGCGAATTCGACGAGGAACACGCCGACGACCACCACAGCCACGATCACGACGCCAACAGCCTCGACCCGCACATCTGGCTGTCACCCGACAACGCATTGACGCTGGCACGCTGGATGAAGACCGACCTGGCACCGCTCTACCCGGAACAGGAAGCTCGTCTGGACGCCAACCTGCATCGGTTCGAGCAACAGCTCAGTGCCTTGCAGGCGCAACTACGCACACGCTTCGCCCCGCTCAAGAACAAGCCCTACTTCGTCTTCCACGATGGTTACGGCTATCTGGAGGAATACCTCGGCATCGAACACCGCGGCGTATTCAGTCTGGCCCACGAGATCCAGCCGGGCGCACGGCACGTCAACGAGCTGCGTGAAGACCTGCGCAGCGCGGGCCGCGCCTGCGTATTCAGCGAACCCCAGTTCACCCCGCGGCTGATTGCCAGCCTGACCGAAGGCCTGCCGGTCGAAACCGCCCAGCTTGATCCTCTGGGCGCCGACATTGCAGTTGGTGCGGACGGCTATGTCACATTACTGACCAACCTCACAGACCACCTGGCCGGCTGCCTGACGAAACTCTGAGCTCTGACGCCGCTTCGAAACAAACCGAACGCCATGCCCTGACACGGCGTTCGGTCCATGTGCAGACAAAAGGCAATTTGCTGACGCCAATTTGTAGACCTGCAATATCAAAATGCCTTAACCTTGCCGACAGACTTGCTGACAAATTCGACCCAGAGGCTGCCAGCACCTGCGACTCGCATCGATGTCGCGCGCCAAACGCCATGAAATTAACGCTCTACCCGGAGCAAGATGATAAGGACATCAGATGCGATTTCAGCCGCCCCTGAAGTTTGCAGGTACCGCCACTGACCTGCTCATCCCCTGCTCAAGCACACACCTGATCGGGGCATCCGCCCTGAACAGTTGGTCATACTAGTTCCCGCCCGCCACGTTAAGGACAACCTGCATGCTCACAACTACCAAGCATCTTTTTCTGGCCGTCAGCGCCATCGCCCTGACCGCATGTTCCGGCGGGCCCTCGGAGGGCGATATCCAGGCCATGATGGAGAAGGAACTGGAGCAGACCAACAGCGCTGTCACCAGCATGGTTGGCGCGGACATGGCAAAAGCCATGCGCACCGAAATCCACGACGTAACGCTGCATGGCTGCGATGAGGTGCGCGACGACGTTTACCGCTGCGATGTGGAGGTTGACCTTACCGCGCCCCTCATTGGTCGCAATGTTCAGCGCTCCAGCATCACCCTGGCAGAAACAGACGCTGGCTGGACCGTAACCCGCTGATCGCAGCACCAGAAACCGCGATCGGCACACACGCAGTAAACATCAACAACAGCAGGCAACAAGGAAGCACGCATGACTGACACAACTGTCCCCAACTCCTCTACCGACACCGGCTCCGCCAAAATCGTCTACATCCTCTAGCTTGTGGGCCTGGTTATTGGTATCACCGGCATCATTGGCGTGGTCCTGGCCTATGTCAACAAGGACGGCGCACCGGACTGGCTCAAGAGCCATTACCAGTTCCAGATCCGCACTTTCTGGATCGGTGCGCTGTACATCCTGATTGGCGCGCTCCTGTCTGTCGTTGTGATCGGCTGGCTGGTCCTGCTGTTCTGGATGGTATGGCTGATTGTCCGCTGCATCAAAGGCATGAAGGCGCTGGACAGCCAACAGGCGCACCCGAACCCGACAGGCTGGATGTTCTGATTCAGCAACATCTCAGGGCCCAGCAATGGGCCCGCTTGCCGACGGCATCCAGCGCTGCCTGATACGCCAGCGCCACAACGCCCATCCCCAGATCGCCAGCTCAACCAGAAATACCCAGTGAATGACAAAGTTCAGCCACCAGGGTTTGTAGCGCGCCGTGACGGTGACCAGTGAGTAACGCTGGTCAACAAAGGGTGCCAGCCACCAGATGTCGCCCGCCAGGGTATCAAGCAGCACATGCAGCATTCCGCCCAGACTGAAGGCCAGCAGCAACCAGCCACCCGGCGCACGTCGTCGCCACCGCGTCCAAAGCAGCGCAACAGCCAAAAGACAGAACCACAGCAACGGCCAGTGGCTGGGATAGCGATGGTGGTGCTTCATGCCCATATCCACGAAGTGAAAATAGAACATATCGAAGTCGGGCGCGATACCACCGAGCACGCCGGCCGCAAGCAACCAGGATGCCTTTGCAGGCGCTCGCCGCAACCGATCCAGCAGATAGCTGGAGAGCACGTAGCCGGACGGCAGGTGGGCGGTCAGCATGCAGCAGACACTCCGCAACAGGGTTAAAGGGCAGTAGACACTACTGCGCTATGACCCCGCGACCGCTGCGCGGTTCACCCGAGCGGCGGCTAAAGCGCAAGCGGCAAGCCGATATCGACCTGCTGATGCCGCCGCAGCAGCTGCAAAAAATGCTCCGGATCCTTGACCAGCACGCCGGGCTGCCCGGCATGCTGCTCCGCAGCGATATGCCGCGACAGCCAGAAGCGCAGCGCAGCCAGCCGCAACATGTCCGGCCAGCACTCCTGTTCGGCAGGGGTAAAACGTCGCAGGGAGGCATAGCCCGCCAGCAAGTTGCGAGTGAGGCGTGGCTCCAGCCCGCCGGATTCATCCAGACACCAGTCGTTCACTGCAATGGCCACGTCATAGAGTGCCCAGCCGCTGGCGGCGTTGTAGAAATCGATCACCCCACTCAGGTGATGGCCGTCAAACATGACGTTGTCACGGAACAAGTCGGCATGCAGTACCGCACGGGGCAGATCGGGCGCCTGCTGCCGCCAGGCAACGATCCGATCCAGCAGCGCCTGCAACAGGCTCTCCAGATCGGCAGACTGCCGGGCAGACAGCCGTGGAAGCTGATCCTGCATCCATGCCAGCCCGCGCTCACTGGTTCGTTCCAGCGAACTGGCGGCCGTGGCTGCATGCATTTGTGCCAGCCAGCGTCCGACCGCCTCGCAATGCGCCGCATCCGGCCGCTCGACATGCCGACCGGCCAGCCGTGGCTGCAGCATAGCGGGCTTACCGTTCAACTGATGCAATGCCACGCCCTGCCGATCGGTGACCGCATAGGGCACCGACAACTCGGCCCGGTGCAAGCAGTCGAGCAATTCGACGATAAACGGCAGGCCTTGCGGATCGCCGCGCTCGACCAGGGTAAGCACAAACTCGCCGCCGGTGCAGCTGACGAAGAAGTTGCTGTTCTCGCTGCCGCCCTCAATGCCCTGAACGTCGATCAGCCGACCGACCTCAAACCCGTCAAGAAAGGCATCCAGTTGCTCGCGACTGACCGGCGTAAAAACCGACATGCCTCAGCTCACCACTCGAAGATTTTCCACGACGGAATACGCAGGCCATTGGGCTGGTCGGAACGCACGTAGTTGCCGTCCTCATCCACCGCCACCAGGTAATAGGGCGCGCCGGTCTTGGGGGTTACCTTGATGGCATAGAGAAAGCCGTTGACCCGGTACTCCTCAACGGAACGATCGCCTTCCTGACGGATGGTGACCTCGGGTTCGGTGGGAACTGCGTCCTGCGCCATGACCGAAACACTGCCCAACATCAGGAACGCGGCCAATCCAAAGCCAAGTTTGCGAATCATGATAGTCTTGTCCTTTGCATGAATGATGCACTCATTCTAGCCCCATTGGCCTTCGAAATGTTGACCTGACGCATGACAGACACTACCCCCCTCGTTCTTGTGGACGGCTCGTCCTACCTTTATCGCGCCTTCCATGCTCTGCCGCCGCTGACCACCAGCAAGGGCCAGCCCACCGGCGCGGTCAAGGGCGTTCTGAACATGCTCAAGAGTTTGCGCAAGCAGTACCCGAAAAGCCCCTTTGCCGTGGTTTTCGACGCCAAGGGCCCGACCTTCCGCGACGAGATGTTCGAGCAGTACAAGTCACATCGCCCGCCCATGCCCGACGACCTGCGTGCCCAGATCGAGCCCCTGCACGCGGCGGTGCGCGCGCTCGGCCTGCCGCTGCTGTGCGTGGACGGCGTAGAGGCTGACGACGTGATCGGCACCCTGGCCAGGCAGAGCGCCGACGCCGGCCGGGAGGTCGTGATCTCTACCGGCGACAAGGACATGGCCCAACTGGTCGATGAGCACATCACGCTGGTCAACACCATGACCAATACGGTGATGGATATTCAGGGCGTACACGACAAATTCGGCATCGGGCCGGAGCTGATCATCGACTACCTGGCGCTGATGGGCGACAAGGTCGACAACATCCCCGGAGTGCCCGGCGTCGGCGAAAAAACCGCGCTCGGCCTGCTGACCGGTGTCGGCGGCGGCCTGGACGTCATCTACAACAGTCTCGACAAGGTGCCCGAGCTGCCGATTCGCGGCGCCAAGAAGCTGCCCGAGAAGCTGCAGGAACACAAGGAGATGGCCTACCTCTCCTATCAGTTGGCAACGATCAAACTGGACGTTGAGCTGGAGGTAAAGGTCGATGCCCTGATGCCGGGCGAAGTTGACCGCGATACGTTGATCGCGCTGTACCGCGAGATGGAGTTCAAGACCTGGCTGGACGACCTGTTGCGCGAAGCCAAGGCTGACCCGAGTGCCGATGGCGCTGACGACGACAACGCGGAAACCGAGAAACGCTACGAGATCATCACCGAACAGGCCGATTTCGATCGCTGGCTCGACAAGCTCGAGAACGCCGAGCTGTTCGCCTTTGACACCGAAACCACCAGCATTGACGCCCAGCGCGCCGAACTGGTCGGTGTATCGCTGGCGGTCGAAGCCAACGAAGCCGCCTATATCCCGGTCGCCCACAGCTATATGGGCGTTCCCGATCAGCTCGACCGCAACGCGGTGCTGGCGGCGCTCAAGCCCTATCTGGAAGATCCGAACAAGGCCAAGGTCGCGCAGCACGCCAAGTACGACATCAATGTGCTGGCCCATTACGATATCCGCGTGCAGGGCGTCGCCTTCGATACCATGCTCGAATCCTATGTGCTCGATGCCACCGCTACCCGCCACGACATGGACAGCCTCTCGCTCAAGTATCTGGGCCAGAGCACCATCAAGTTCGAAGACATCGCCGGCAAGGGCAGCAAGCAACTGACCTTTGATCAGATCGCACTGGAACAGGCCGGCCCCTACGCCGCCGAAGACGCCGACGTGACCCTGCGCCTGCACCAGGCCCTGTGGGCCAAACTGCAGCCACAGCCATCGCTGGCCAAGGTCCTGCAGGAAATCGAAATGCCGCTGATGCCGGTCCTGGCCGGCATCGAACGCAACGGTGCGCTGGTCGATGCCAAACTGCTCGGCGAACAGAGCATCGAGTTGGGCGAGAAAATGGTCGCTCTGGAGCGTCAAGCATTCGAGCTGGCCGGCGAGGAGTTCAACCTCGGCTCACCCAAGCAACTGGGCGCCATCCTGTATGAAAAGCAGGGCCTGCCGGTACTGTCGAAAACCGCCAAGGGCCAGCCATCGACCGCCGAGGCGGTGCTAGCCGAGCTGGCCGAGCAAGGCTTCGAGCTGCCGCAGGTGATCATGCAGTACCGCAGCGTCAGCAAACTCAAGAGCACCTACACCGACCGCCTGCCGGAGCAGATCAACCCGCGTACCGGACGCATCCATACCTCCTATCATCAGGCGGTGGCGGCAACGGGGCGCCTGTCGTCCTCTGATCCGAACCTGCAGAACATCCCGATCCGCACCGCCGAAGGCCGCCGCATTCGCCAGGCCTTTATCGCGCCAAAGGGCTACAAACTGCTGGCGGCGGACTACTCGCAGATCGAGCTGCGGATCATGGCGCATCTGGCACAAGATGCCGGTCTGCTGGACGCCTTCCGCCATGATCTCGATGTGCACCGCGCAACCGCTGCCGAGGTATTCGGCGTGGACCTGGAGGAGGTCACCACCGACCAGCGCCGCAGCGCCAAGGCCATCAACTTCGGCCTGATCTACGGCATGAGTGCCTTTGGTCTGGCCAAACAGATCGGTGTCGATCGCAAGCAGGCGCAGGCTTACATTGACCGCTACTTCACCCGCTACCCGGGCGTGCTGAGCTATATGGAACGCACCCGCGAGCAGGCCAGCGAGCAGGGCTACGTCGAAACCCTGTTCGGTCGCCGCCTGTACCTGCCGGAAATTCATGCCAAGAACCAGGCCATGCGCAAGGCTGCCGAGCGCACCGCGATCAACGCACCGATGCAAGGCACCGCTGCCGATATCATCAAGCGCGCCATGATCAAGGTCGCCCAATGGCTTGACGACAGCGCGCTGGACGCCCGTGTGATCATGCAGGTCCACGACGAACTGGTGCTGGAAGTGCGCGAAGACCAGATTGAGGCCGTCAGCCAGGGACTCAAGGAGCGCATGGGCCAGGCCGCAGACCTGGACGTGCCGCTGGTGGTCGAGGTCGGTGTGGGCAACAACTGGGACGAGGCGCACTGAAGGCGGCCCTTTGGACCGAGCCGCAAGCTTCAAGCTAAACCCTATCACTCACCACGGAGCGGCTTGTGGCTTGTGGCTTGTGGCTTGCGGCTTGCGGCTTGCGGCTTGCGGCTTGCGGCTTGCGGCTTGCGGCTTGCGGCTTGCGGCTTGCGGCTTGCGGCTTGCGGCTGAAAACGGCAGCGCCTAAGCGCTGCCGTTTTCATAACCAACCCATCTAAAATTTTTTTTGAACTTATCCCGAACCTGCCCGGTCAGAGCTTATGAACGGCTTGAGAGCCATTCATGCTCCTTAGATGTGATTTAGTGTTGGCAGAAAAACCGGGCACTCCCTTTCCTAGCACAGCCCGGTTAGTTGAACCCCGAGCCTCCCTCCCCATAGAAGCTCGGGGTTTTTTTTACGTTTTTTTTGCCAACTCCGGAGAATCAGGACTCCAACTCTTCCTGCCCAGCCTCTGCCTCCGGCGGGAACAGCCAGCCAGCCAGCACCTCATGCGCCTGCTCAACCCCCTGGCGCTTGGGTGATGAAAACAGCTGCACTGTGGCATCGGAACGCAGCTCCTTGCGCATTCTCGCCTGCACCTTGAGCAGCTCGTTCTTGGCCGCACCATAGGCCAGCTTGTCCGCCTTGCTCAGCAGTACATGGGCCGGGATGCCACTCTTGCGAGCCCATTCCAGCATCATGCAGTCGAAATCCGACAGGGGATGACGCAGATCCATGACCAGCACCAGGCCCGCCAGACTGCGACGGCCGGTGAGATAGGCGTCCAGATGCTGTTGCCAGTGCGCCTTCAATTCCAGTGGCACCTTGGCGTAGCCGTAACCGGGCAGGTCCACCAGCCGTCGCTCATCATCCAGCCGAAAGAAGTTGATCAATTGCGTGCGGCCAGGCGTTTTGGAGGTCCGCGCCAGTCGGGCGTGGGTCAGCGTATTGAGCGCGCTGGACTTGCCGGCGTTGGAGCGTCCGGCAAAGGCCACTTCCAGACCGATATCAGGCGGGCACTGGGTAACCAGACTGGCGCTTTTGATAAAGGTGGCCTGCTGGCAGAGAGAAACAAGTGGAGTACTCGAGGACATGGGATTTCCGTTTGGGCCGACATACCAAAGCCGGGCACTGATGACATTCACGTTTGCGGCAGGCTTAGTATATAATGCCGCGGTTATGGGAAGCACTGACCAATTGACCCGCGCCCAGGCGCAGGGTGATGGTCGGTCAGCCCGAGAACCCAGAAGCGCCGCAGGTGCGACCCGGGGTGCGGCATTTCAGCCATTGCACCCTGCGCAGCGCGCGGCTAGCATGGGGCAAACAATCACGGCTGCCTGCCCTTGATAACGCGGTCATTAAGGCCGGACTGCAGGCACTGCCAACCGTTTTCTTTTAGCCGTTATTGGATTAGCCGATGAATAAATTACTCGTTAGTCTGGCGTTGACCCTGGGCGTCGCCACTGGTGCGCACGCTGTTGAGGGCAATGCTGAAGCTGGCCAGGCCAAGGCTGCCGTTTGCGGCGCCTGCCACGGAGCAGACGGCAACAGCGCTGCACCGAACTTCCCGAAACTGGCCGGTCAGGGCGAGCGCTACCTGCTCAAGCAGATCACCGACATCAAGGAAGGCCGTCGCAACGTCATCGAGATGACCGGCATTCTTGACGGCATGAGCGAACAGGACATGGCTGACCTGGCGGCCTATTACGCCTCCCAGACCGGCACCCTCGGGGTGGCTGATCCGGCGCTGGCAGCCCGTGGCGAAGAAATCTTCCGTGGCGGCAACCTGGAAACCGGCCTGCCTGCGTGCACCGGCTGCCACTCCCCGACCGGTCAGGGTAACGCTCCGGCAGCCTACCCGCACCTGGCTGGCCAGCACGCGGCTTACACTGCCAAACAGCTGACCGACTTCCGCGAAGGCAACCGTACCAACGACGGCGACAGCATGATCATGCGCACCGTTGCCAGCCGCCTCAGCAACAAGGATATCGAGGCTGTTGCCAGCTATATCCAGGGCCTGCGTTAAGCGCGCGCAGTGTTGCAATGAAAAGGGGTAGCCATCGGCTACCCCTTTTTGCATGCGCGCTTTACTACGGTAATACCGCGCCACAGTTACGTCTGGTAATCGCGGAATCTTTGCTCTACTGTCGGGTCTGAAATCTGTCACTACCCCGTAATGGAGAACTACATGCGTGTGTTGTTCAGCGTTGCCCTGATCTGGCTGCTCGGCAGCTTTGCACTGGCCCAGGCTCAAGAGACTACCTACCAGGAAGGCGTCCACTACGTCGTTCTGCCAACTCCGGCGCCCACCCAGGATCCTGACAAAATCGAAGTAGCTGAACTGTTCTGGTATGGCTGTTCACACTGCTATGCCTTCCAGCCAACCATCGATGCCTGGTCCAAGACACTGCCAGAAGACGTCAACTTCCGTCCGGTGCCTGCGATGTTCGGTGGGGCCTGGAATACCCACGGCCAACTGTTCTACACGCTGGACAGCCTCGGCAAGCTGGAAGAAACGCACAACGCGGTGTTTAACGCTATCCATCGTGAAAAAAACCCGCTGCAGAACACCGAAGCGATGGCTGAGTTTCTTGCCCCCTACGGCGTCAGCAGCGAAGAATTCGAGCGCGCCTGGTCGTCCTTCGGCGTGAAGAGCCGCGTCGATCAGGCCGGCCGCCTTGCCCGCGACTACCGTGCTACCGGCGTTCCCTGCCTGATCGTCAATGGCAAGTACCGCATCGAAGGCAAGATGGCCGGTACCTTCGAGAACATGCTGAAAATTGCCGAGTACCTGGTCGAGCAGGAGCGCCAGGCCAAGCAGGGCTGAATCATGCTGTCCGTCGGCAACATCAGCTCGACCCGCACCACTCGGGGCCATATGGCGCCGGGTGAGCTGCGGATCAACAGCCAGTGCCAGACAGAGCAGCGCCCACTCCCGGAAATCCTCCGCCTGTTGAGCTTCAACATTCAGGTCGGCATCAACACCCAGAAGTATCATCACTACCTGACCCGCAGCTGGCAGCATCTGCTGCCCAGCGCCAGCCGTCAGCACCAGCTGGGCAAGGTCGCCCAGCTGCTCAACGAGTTTGACCTTGTTGCCCTGCAGGAGGTCGACGGCGGAAGCCTGCGCTCAGGCTTCGTCAATCAGGTTGAGCATCTGGCCAGGGAAAGCGGTTTCCCTTACTGGTACCAGCAATTGAACCGCAATCTTGGCCGCTTCGCCCAGCACTCCAACGGGCTCCTGAGCCGCTATGCGCCGGACCTGCTGGAAGACCACAAGCTGCCGGGCATTCTGCCGGGCCGCGGCGCCATCCTGACCCAGTTCGGCCAGGGTGAGGAGTCATTGCTGGTGGTCATGATGCATCTGGCACTGAGCACCAAGGGCCGCGCCAACCAGCTCGCCTACGTGCGCGAACGCATCGCCGATCACCGCCACGTCGTCCTGATGGGCGACATGAACACCCACGCCGAAGATCTGCTGCAGCACTCGCCACTAAAAGGGGCAGACCTCCAGGCCCCCGACCTGCCCGGCACCTATCCCAGCTGGAAGCCGGCGCGTGTACTTGACCACATTCTCGTTAGCCCCAGCCTCAGCGTTGAGCAGGTTGATGTGCTGCCACATGCCATTTCCGACCACCTGCCGGTTGCCATGCATATCCGCCTGCCGTCCGGCTTGTGCTAGTTCGCGGTTAATGTTTGCGCTGACAGCGCCGGGAGCTTCTTTAAAGCTTTTGGCGTCCGCGTCGGGTCACAGGTGAATTCCCTCGGGTTTACGCCACCAAAGCCTTGCCAGCTTCCCTCGCCAAATAGAGCGAGGGAAGCTGCCGCAGCTACGGCAGACTGCAAAGCTCAAGGCGCAGGAACAGATTCCAGAGGAGGGTTAGCCCAGTAGCCGCAGCGATGATAGGGATAGTAGACATTTACCGCGGCAGATGCCGGTTCTGGTGACGTTAGTTCCAGTAGCTCGCCGGCAGGTAATGCCTCAAACCGAGGCCAGGCCGCCGCCACACCATCGACCGTATCGGGATTGCCAGCAGCAGCGAACTGCGCCCAGTAATCCAGCATACGATTCGACAGATTAAGGTGATCGTCTGCATCGGTTTCGCCCACGCCGTTACGGCTCAGCAGCTCCGCTTCGGAATACATCAGATAGGGCAACTCTGCACCATGGGACGCGCCCAGTGAAAAGGGCAAAGCTTCGCCGAGGGGCGCATCGCTCAGTCGGTCGGTGAACCAATAACCCCAGGTCTCACCCCCAGCATTGGTCAAGGCATTTGCCTGCCATATTGCGTTGCAGGCAAAACTCCAGTCGGTAAGCACGGCAGCATAGGCCAGGCTGTATATTGCAGCCAATGGCAACTCCGGTGTGGCAGCATTTTGCAACTCCAGATAATCATCGGCGATTGTTATTTCATCCAAACGGGGAGCAGGCGCCAGCAGCATGGCTATTTGAGCTCGATAGGCGTCTGCGTCGAGTGGGCCGCTTTCCACAACATTAACCGCGGCGTAAGCGCGCCCCTCGTCACGATTGAAACCAATGATTGTCGGCACCTGATTCAGCGGATCAGCCAATCCGGCGCTAATCGACAAAGCAGGCAGGGTCGCTGTGCTCGCGACCGGCTTGTAGCTGTGCCGCTGGTTATCAAGAATATCCTGCAGCGAAGCCTCTTCACGCAGACACCGCAACACTTCGGCCTCATCAGGGTCGTCGCAGCCTACTGCGATAGCCAGCTCCTCTCCCCAGGCCTCCGCTTGCTCGATGGGCAATGCGCCCGGGAGGTAAGAGCCACTTTGCACTATGGCCTTATGGAACAGACCGGAAGATGCCGGCGACAGCATGTGAGTGAGTATGCTGTGACCGCCGGCAGACTGGCCAAATAGAGTGACATTGCCAGGATCACCACCGAAAGCGCCGATGTTTGCTCGCACCCATTGCAGCGCGGCCTGCTGATCCATGATGCTGTAGTTGCTAACTGCGGGGAGCTCCCCTGCAGTGCTCTGTTCAGCGGTCAATGCGGGGTGGGCAAGCATGCCCAGAGCTCCCACTCGATAGTTGATGGTTACCACCACAACCCCGCGCTCGACCAGGCGGTCAGGATGGTATTTACCGCCAGCGCTGCCGCCGATGAAATCACCACCGTGAATCCAGACCATAACCGGACGCGACGCCTCTATGACCTCGGCATCTTTGAGTTCGGCTGGTGCATAGACGTTCAGGAACAGACAGTCTTCGTTCGCGCTCGCCTGATTCTCGTTCTCGATCCTCCGCGGTGGCTGGGCACAAGGCTCTACAAACTCAGCACTCAAGGGCTGGATTTCATCCACCCGGTCTTCTGGCCCAACGGGAACTGGCGGAGTAAAGCGCACTGGCTCGCGGGCGTAACGTATGCCTTGGAAAGCCAGCATGGTGTCCATCTCCACACCACGGAATACGCCCTGCTCGGTTTCAAACTCAAGCCGAGATTGCGGCGGTCCTATGGGCTCATCAGGATCAGTAGGCTCCTGGGCTGACGGCGGAGAATCGCCCGAACCACCCCCGCCAGAGAGGCAGCCAGCAAGGGAGAATATGATCAGCAAGAGCGCAATTGGCTTGAGAGCGGTTATACCGAAATGCGATGAAATTGGCATGGTTTCCTTCCTGGATTATGGCTCGATGACATTACGAGCAGGCTTGGCAAAAATATCCCCCGGCTTTGCGCATGCGCATCATCAAAAATGATGACAAGATGAACGTTGGTAATAGCGGCAATGCGACATCAGCTATACATGGGCGCGACGCACTCGCGACGCCCATGAAACTCAAGTCGAAGGAAACGGCGTTACACTGAGGGCTGGGATATGGTGCGCAATGAAGAGCAATGGCTGGAAATCGTGGACTGTTTTGGCGACGCGGCCCTGACCGGCGGTTGGTATGAGGCACTTGAGAGTCTGGCCCATGCCACCGGTTCCGAGTACGGCCAACTCATAGGGCTGGGTGGCGCAATGGCAACGCCATTCAACCTTTGGACCGTCGACCCGATAGTACCGAAAGAGTTTGAAGAGCTCGGCTATCATGACCCATCCCTCAACCCTCGGGTAAAGGCCGGGTCATGCATACCCGAACTGGTCGTTCGGGCCGAAGCCGACTTCATAACACCCGAACAGGCACGCCATCATCCCCATTACAAATGGGCACGGCACCACGGCATCGGCTACATCTGCCTCACACCGCTAATCGTACGTCCCGACATGCTGGTCGGCCTGTCTGTCTGTCGCAGCGAGGAGACAGGGCACATCAGACCCGAGCAACGCCAGCTTTTTGCCTCACTCGCAGCACACGTGCGCGCCTCGGTACGCATGCAACTGCTCCTCGAAGACGACGCAGCCAGACTGCTCACAGGCGCACTTGAAGCGATGTCCATCGCCGGCTTTGCATGCAATCAGCGTGGACAGGTTATCGGCATGACACCAAAGGCAGAGCAGTTGGTTACCGAAGGACGCTATCTTCGGTTGCAAGCCCGCAAGTTGATCGCCGAACTGCCGCATGAAGCGCGGGCACTGACAGACGCAATAACAGCTGCAGTGCAAGGACTCTCACGACCTGGCGCGCCCTTGTTGCGCAACTTCTTTATTCACTCGGCCTATGCTCCGCTGCACCCATTGCTGGTAGATGTCATTTCCCTGCCACAACCGACGTTCTCATTCGGTTTCAGGCCTCAGGCGCTGATCCTCATCCGAGGCCTGCAACACACCGACGAACAACTGACAAGAGCCATGGAAGCCGGCTTCGGCATCACCACCGCCGAAGCCGAAGTCGCCATCCTGCTGACAGACGGGCTGAGCCCAAGGGCTATTGCCGAGGCACGTGGCGTCTCGATCAATACAGTAAGAACGCAGATACGCAATGTTTATGAAAAATTTGGGATAACAAGGCAAGGCCAATTAACGGCAAGAATCCGTCCCTTGCGTTGATGAAACCAACCAGTAAAGGCTAGGGCCTGTTAACACAACCTCAGTCCGTCAACGATCAGGGCAAAATTAACGAAGCCGATGAACATGACATCGAGCTTTTCAAAGCGGGAGAAAATTCTGCGAAATCCTTTCAAGCGCCGAAACAGACGCTCTACCTC
>NZ_JBSXON010000088.1:0-4771 GCF_056859475.1 Halopseudomonas sp. L-58 | reverse complement strand
CTGAGAAAGGCTAACGCTCAAAACGCGGTATCGATTGACCCATCGTGACCGCTCAGAGTACAAAACACGTTCCAGCGTGAAGGCCGTGTGCAAATCGGTCACGATCCCCGGAATGACCGGTCACGTTCGCCGGAATACGCAACGAGATCGCCATTCTCAAACGGCACAAATTCGCCAAGCGCAGTGAGCAAATCAGCCCGGCGCAAGGCAGCTTGCTGGATGACTTGCTCAACACCGACCTTGAGGCTATCGAGGCAGAGCTGAACGCGCTCCGGCCTGAGCCTGCAGCAACCTCATCGCGCCAACAGCCCAAGCGCGCTCCGCTGCCACCCCAGTTCCCACGTACGGTCATCCGCCATGAACCGGAGAGCACACTGTGTGCCTGCGGGTGCCAACTTCAGCGCATCGGCGAAGATGTGAGCGAGAAGCTGGATTACACACCTGGCGTGTTCACCGTCGAGCAACATGTGCGTGGCAAATGGGCTTGCCGTCAGTGCGAAACACTGATCCAAGCGCCTGTACCGGCCCAGGTGATCGACAAAGGCATTCCCACCGCCGGCCTGTTGGCCCATGTGATGGTGGCCAAGTTCGCAGACCACTTGCCGCTGTATCGCCAGGAAAAGATCTTTGGTCGCGCAGGCTTGGTCATATCGCGTTCGACGCTGGCGCAGTGGGTAGGCCAAACCGGCGTGCAACTCCAGCCCTTGGTGGATGCATTGCGCGAGGCAGTGCTAGCTCAGGACGTTGTACACGCCGATGAAACACCGGTGCAGATGCTGGCACCCGGCGAGAAGAAAACACACCGGGCTTACGTCTGGGCCTACTGCACGACGCCGTTCTCGGCACTGAAGGCGGTAGTCTATGACTTCAGCCTCAGCCGTGCTGGCGAGCATGCGCGTAACTTCCTGGGCACCTGGAATGGCAAGCTGGTCTGCGATGACTTCGCAGGCTACAAGGCCGGCTTCGAGCAGGGCATCACCGAAATCGGCTGTATGGCGCATGCACGGCGCAAGTTCTTCGACCTGCACGTGGCGAACAAAAGCCAATTAGCAGAACAGGCGCTGCACTCAATCGGCGGGCTGTATGAAGTCGAACGGCAAGCCAAAGACCTGAGTGACGAGGACCGCTGGCGAATACGCCAGGAAAAGGCCAAGCCCCTAGCCGACACCTTGCATACCTGGATGCTGGCCCAGCACGAACTGGTGCCTGAAGGCTCGGCCATCGCCAAGGCACTGGACTACAGCCTCAAACGCTGGGTAGCGCTGACGCGCTACCTGGATGATGGTGCTGTGCCCATCGATAACAATGCGGTCGAGAACCAGATCAGGCCGTGGGCGCTTGGCAGATCAAACTGGCTCTTCGCTGGATCGTTGCGCAGCGGTAAACGCGCGGCTGCAATCATGAGCCTGATCCAGTCAGCTCGCATGAATGGCCATGATCCGTATGCCTACCTCAAGGACGTGCTAACGCGGTTGCCGACGCAGAAGGCTAGCGAGATTGAGCAACTACTGCCGCATCAGTGGATTCCGGGCTGATCGGCGCAAGGTGTATTCCCCGTACGCTTACACTTATTGCAAGCAGCAGAAGCATCTGTAGATGTCTGAATGCATTAGACGAGGCCTCAACGAGTCGCTTTCTATGCCTTGCCAAATATTCTAGAAAAGATGGAATACTTTGCTTCACGCCAAGTTTCGGTCAAATCGCCATTGAGCTCTAGGGCTTCAAAAATCTCCCTGACCTGATCGTTGGAGATCACTTTTGCTGTTAGCATTTTTTTCAGCAGCTCATAACCATGCCAAACCACAATGCCAAAATCTTTGGCCAACTGATGCATCCCCAGGTCATCGGTAACCACAATGGCATTTCTGATTTGGCCGAAGGCCAACACGCGACAGTCTGTGGTAGACGGTGGAGACCTCTTTCGCGTGGTGTAGAGAACAGGGTTAGTCAAGACCCAACCGTGCAACACGCTTTGCGCTGCATCCAGCTGAACCCTCTCTTCTACCTTTAGGCGTACCTGCTTCGCACCCCGCTCAGCGGCAACCTCCTCGCTGTCAAACCAGGGGTACTTAAACCTCAGCGCACCATTGCGATGCACTTCCGTCTCAACATCTTTCAGAATGGTCAGCACATAGTTTTTTTGACCAAATGCGACGCCAAGAATTGGCCTTACACGCTTAGCAAAACGGAGATAGGCATTAGTATCCAGCAATACCAGCGTCTGCGCACACCTCAACTCATCAGTTCCTCATGGATCCCCACCGCATCCACAAGGGAAATGTCCATAATTTGCTGAATATACGAAGCACCTGTGCCGTGTTCACGGATCATGCACTTCAACGCATGGAAAAACGCCGACTGGAAGACATTCTCTGCGGCTGCCATGTACTGCGCTGGCCTGGGCGGAGCAGGATCAAACAAGATCGAGCTCACCAATTGCGGGGCTGAACTGTTCCGCACCTTGTGAATAGTCTCTTCTGCCGTACGAAGAGACGGGAGTTGGTGCTCCCGTGCGTACACTTGCACCTGCTGATACACCGTATTCAGCGAGATCTGATGCTCCGCGGAGTAGCGTTGGAGGACAGCAATCTCCCCAGTAGTGCCTAGTGCCCCCACCGCTTCGGCATACGCCTGTTCAGCACAGGCCCCAGGAAACAGTACGGTGCCTGCAAAAGCATCCGCAAAGTCTTCCCCTTCATCGCTACCGGCCAGCTCTGGGGTATAGACATGCGCCAACTCATGGGCCATCCAAAACTTGAAGTCTTCCAACTTCGTGTCCAAGTTCACAAACACAAACGTCACTTTAGAAGACGGCAGCAAAATATGCAGCGCATTCTTGTGTTGCTGCTTTTGCCCCCAGAGAACTGGTACAAGCACAGCACCACACGACTTGAATTCGCCAATCAATGCTTGGTAACGGAGGACGCTACGCTCGCACATACCTAACTTACTACGTACCTGTAAGGCATCGCTTTGCAGCCGCGCATAAGACGTAGACGGGGAGGTGATCTGGGTACGTAAAGTGGGCAGTGGCAGAAAATCCACCAGAGGCTTGAGCAAGCCACCGATACCGATGGCTTTTGCAATGTGCGAATCCGTGGTCTTGGTGCCGGCTCGCTTGCGGAAAGCCACGACGGGCTGATCCTTCGGCGGCTCTACCAGTTGAGCAAAGGACAGGTGCAGGGTTGTAGCCAGCTTGAGCAGCTTGTCAGGACGCGGGAAGTCCTTACCGTTGAACCAGTTGGTCACGGACTGCGCCGAAACTCCCAACTGTTCTGCTAGGTACTTTTGTGTCCATCCGCGCTCGGCCAGAGCCGTACGGAGCGACTCTACATGAAGGGTATTTTGCATAGCGACCCAGTGTAGTGCCCAGCTCAAAAAAATCAAGTTTTATCAAGTTTGGTGCGCTGAATACGCCCCCAAGAACAGCTTGCTTCAGCCTGAAATGTTCTTTCACCCTGTATTCCTGTCTAACCATCAGCGCGCAAACTGAACGTCCTTGGCATAGTTTCATAGAGCTCCCTATGGACGATGGCGCCTTCCAAGACTTGTATCCCGGCAAGACAACCCGATCAGCGCCTCCTCTTAGGCTTGCCTTTTGCTCTCCTCTGCTGGCTCTCATAAGCCCTGCGCATTGCGCGATTCATAAATACTGGCTGCCCCAGATCCGCTGACATAGTAGAGAACGTGGCTTGCGGATACTCAAACGCCTGGAATGGCTTCTCCACTATGGATACGTCTTGAAAAATACCCAGCTCATTACATGTATCTCTAAGCTCTTGTTCTTCCTCTGGCCCCAGAGGCTGGTCTAGCGAAATGAACAAAAAATCCTGCGAAGATACTTTTTCCATCAACGGCTCTGAAGCGATACCTACAACCTCAAGAGTTTCGGGGAACTTAAGCTTTAATCCATTGCAGTAGGCCATCAGCAAACTCACACGAACAGCGCGATAGTCCTGATAATCGACTGTGGCTACCCTGGGAACGGTCAGAAAGACGTACTGGCGATGGGGGTGAGCAGCACTGTGCATTATCCTCGCAAATTTATGACCTGGCTTAGACCGACTCAATGCATACCTGAACGCCTCTGCAAGAATGCGCCTAGAAAAACGTGTCTCACCAGCTAGCGCCCGCACCACATGCTCGTGGTCATCAGTTGAAGCGCTCTCGGAGAATGGGGAACCCGCCTGCCCAGACCGAATAAACCTACTCTGATATTCAATAAGCGCGTCCCACATGTAGCTCCCTGCATCCGCCTGAAAACGAGCAGCGCGTTGCTGGCTTGCATGATAGTACTCCCAGTCACCCTCCACCATGGCTACGTAGTTAACGCCATCAGGAACTTCGGGTAGAACGTGCCGCCCCTCGTCAAAGCTCATTTGGTAACGCGCAATCAGCTGTTCTTCTCCCGCTACCGTAACCAGATGAACAGAGGTTAGAAAACGCTCCTTGGCATCAAAATAGGCAACTAAGTCGGGAACGGTGTCGAGCTCATCCAAGAGTATATCTAGAGTCATTTCATCCAAGATATGGACGAAGCGCTTCTTACCGGCAGGCCAACCAATACGGAACGGCTCCTGCAAATGAGCACGCCCCTCAAGGCTGGTATCGATCATCAGGCTGCCAGAACTTTGAACCGCCCCGGGTTTCGCGGAGGCTTCAACTCCTGAGAAGATGAAGCCATGAACAAGACAAACAAGTTTTCCCCTGAAGTCCGTGAACGAGCCGTGCGGATGGTGCAAGAGCATCGCGGCGACTATCCCTCGCTGTG
>NZ_JBSXON010000087.1:0-97182 GCF_056859475.1 Halopseudomonas sp. L-58 | reverse complement strand
ATTCTCCTCCTCCAGCTCGCGCAGTCGAGCCATTAACGAGGCGTCCATGCCACCGAACTTGGCGCGCCATTTGTAGAAGGTCGCCGAACTGATGCCATGCTCGCGGCACAGTTCAGGCACGGGGCTGCCGGCTTCGGCCTGCTTGAGGATGGAGATGATTTGACTGTCCGAAAAACGCGATGTCTTCACGCAAAATTTCCTTGATCCAATTAGGAGAAAATTCTACTTCTGACGAGGACTGATTTCAGGGGGGATTACCGGGGGAAGGTAGACCACCAGGGGGTAGCCAATAATGGCCAGCGGCATGCCGATGGACCCGTGGAGCAGAATCGTTGAGCGTTTCAGAACGCCATTTGCATCGGTGTTCGACTGGGACATGCCACTCTCCAGAGAATCGTGCGAGCATCGCCCGCTTTCTTATATTTGTCTTCTCACCCACACCGACATGGGGAGTGCCGGTGTACGTTTGTATACTCTATATCGCAGAGTGTGTCTGTCGCACCCCTTGCCAGCACGGCGGCCCAACCCAACTTCATGCAATTTGTTTCAGCCGCTGCTATGCTGCGGCCGCGTCGTAAAGCGCAAAACCCAGAACACATGCGGCCTGCAGCAGCAAGAACCCCGCTTCAGCCTCATCATCAGTAAAGCGTATACCGGCTATTCGCAGTGTTGATGGCGCAGCCAGCTTCTGCTGAAGAGCCAGATGCCCCCCCCAACAAACATGAATCGGGAGCTGTCCGATGCCGACTCGCGCACCATCCATCCTCCAGGCAGTGGCCGCCGCTGCAATACTGCTGCTGGTGGTACATGGCCTCGGCCGATTTATCTTCACCCCCTTGCTCCCACTGCTTGTGGGAGACGGACAGTTGACTACCAGCCAGGGGGCATCGCTGGCTACCTGGAACTACATTGGCTACCTGATTGGTGCGCTGATCGCCATTCGCTGGCACCAGCCGGCGCAGATTGCCCGCACGGTGCCTGCGGCTTTGGCTTTGCACTGCCTTACCCTGCTTGGTCTGGCACTGACCGACCGAACAACCGGCATCTCTGTGCTGCGGCTCGGCAACGGCGTGAGCAACGGTTTGATTTTTGTCATGGTCCCCGCACTGGTCATGGAGTGGTTGGCGGCGCGCCAGCGCATCAACCTCAGCGGCCTGATATACCTTGGGGTCGGTGCAGGGCTGCTGGTTTCCGGCGTACTCGCCAACCCGCCCGGGTTCGCTCAGACCGCGGCAGCACGCTGGTGGCCTGCAGCCCTGCTCAGTCTTCCGCTGGCACTCTGGGGCGGCTGGATCATCGTGCGTCTGCGGGTTGGCGCCCAGCCAGCACCATCTGTTGCGCCAACGGCCAGCGGCCGTTCCCCGCTACTGGACAAGCAAACGCGTCCGCTGTTCTTCGCCTATGCCGGTGCCGGTCTGGGCTACATTTTGCCGATGACCTTTCTGCCGATGATCGCCAGCATTCAGCTTGGCGAGGCTCATCCAATGGTGCACCAGAGCTGGTTGATCGTCGCCTGCACGACCTTGCCCGCAGCCTGGCTGTGGAATCATCTGGGACAGCGCCTTGGTGACCAGCCAGCCCTGATGATCAATTACGCAACACAGCTTGCCAGCGTCGTTTTTGCCTTGCTGCTGCCGGGCGTATGGGGTATCGCACTTTGCTCACTGCTCATGGGCAGCAGCTTTCTCGGCGCAGTGCTGCTGACCCAGCGGCTGGGCCGCAGCCTGCAACCGCATCAGGGCCCCAGACTGTCAGCCGCCCTGATTGCGCTCTACAGTGTTACTCAGTTGATCGGCCCGTGGCTGGCCCACGAGTGGCTGGGTCGCGGCGGCGTGCTGCCGGAAACCCTATGGCTTGGCGCCGGCGCCCTGCTCTGGAGTCTGATCTGGACAGCGAAAACACCTCAGCCAGACAAATAGCCGGGAACCGCCACGCCAGTTTGGCGCTCCAAAGCTCATGACAACTGACTTGAGGAAAGGTCTATGCACCCGAAGATAACCCCGATGCTGATTGCCGGCCTGCTCGCCGCGGTCATCGCAACTCCCTCCCAGGCCAGGCAGGAGGAGCGCGGCAACGGCAACAATGGTCACTCTCCGCACCAGAGCCAGTTCCGCGATGATCGCGACCGAGATCGGGATCGACACCATGACCGTGATCATTATGAAGACCGGGACCGGGACCGGGACCGTTACAGTCGGCCCTACGACCGTGTTGAAGAGGACGTCATTCGTCGCATCTTCCGGGATAACCGCGATCTGGTAACACGCGGCAGCAATCTGCCACCGGGCATTCGCAAGAACCTGGCACGCGGCAAACCCCTGCCTCCGGGCATAGCGAGGCAACTGGACCCGCGCTTGGCCGATAGACTGCCCCACTATGACGGCTATGAGTGGCGACAGATCGACCGCGATGTCGTTCTAGCAGATGTAACCACCGGCGTTATTGAATCGATCATCTACGACGTTCTCGACTGACCTGCCCTGCAGGCGGGCATCACGGCCCGCCATGTCGCTACCTCTCCGACACAGTCACCCTGATATCCAGCACGCTCAATCAGCCAGATAGATGGATGCTATTTCCTTTGACAATCATTCTCATTCAAATTAGCATGCACCTATTGTCAGCCATGGCTGTTCAGGAGTGATTGCATGTACGTATGTCTCTGCAAGGGTGTAACCGACAACCAGATCAAGGACGCCATCGCTGGCGGGGCCTGCTCGATGCGCGACCTGCGCAATGATCTTGATGTGGGTACGCAGTGCGGCAAATGCGCCCGTGACTGCAAATCGCTGCTGAATGAAACACTTACCGCGCAAGCTTCCGCCGGCATGGCCACAGGTCAATTCATTGCCGCCTGATGGCGACTCTCATTATCGCCTGATAATCATTTTTAACGCCTTTCTTTTCAAGCACTTAGATTTGACAACCTGCTAGCGCCAGCCCACACTGCAGGACTGAATAGTCCAGAGGGCAGCGCTATGAAAGGCGACAAAAAAGTCATCCAGCACCTGAACACCGTCCTCGGTTTTGAACTGATTGCCATCAACCAGTACTTTCTGCACGCCCGCATGCTGCAGGACTGGGGCCTGGAAAAGCTCGGTGACAAGGAATACCACGAGTCGATTCACGTCATGAAGCACGCGGATCGGCTGATCAAGCGTATCCTTTTCCTGGAAGGCCTCCCCAACCTGCAAGACCTTGGCAAGCTGAAGATCGGCGAAAACACCAAGGAAATCCTCGACTGTGATCTGAAACTGCAGATGCAGGCTCTGCCGGCACTGAAAGAAGCGATTGCGTTCTGCGAGACCGCGGGCGACTACGGCAGCCGTGAAGTCTGTGAAGACATTCTCGAAGCAGAAGAAGAGCACGTCGACTGGCTGGAAACCCAACTGAGCCTGATCGAAGCTGTTGGCCTGGAAAATTATCAGCAGTCCCAGATCGGCTGAGTAAAGCCCTCCCCCTGCAGCACCGTCGAGAGGTGCTGCTTGCCTTGAATTGATCCCGGTCAAACTCTCACGCTCGAGATCAACTATGCTCATATCTCCACCTCACTGCCTGGTCAAGGAGGAGTTATGAGCACCATGCGCGCAGCCGTGTTCGTCGAACCCGGTAAGATCGAACTCCAGCAACGCCCCATTCCTGACATCGGGCCTACAGACGCCCTGCTCCGCGTTACCACCACGACGATCTGCGGTACCGATGTCCATATTCTCAAGGGTGAGTATCCGGTGCGACCGGGCCTGATCGTTGGTCACGAACCCGTCGGCATCATCGAAAAGCTGGGCAGCGCCGTCACCGGTTACGAGATCGGGCAGCGCGTCATTGCCGGCGCCATCACCCCCTGTGGGCAATGCCATCCGTGCCTTGACGGGCATTCCAGCCAATGTGGCGGGCAAGCCATGGGTGGCTGGCAACTGGGTAACAGTATTGACGGCTGCCAGGCCGAGTATGTGCGCATCCCCAACGCCCAGGCCAACCTCACCCCCGTACCCGACGGACTGAGCGACGAACAGGTGCTGATGTGCCCGGACATCATGAGTACCGGCTTTGGCGGAGCGGAGAGTGGTCATATCCGCATTGGCGATACAGTGGCGATATTTGCCCAGGGACCAATCGGCCTATGCGCAACCGCTGGCGCAAAACTGATGGGCGCAACCCGCATCATCGTCGTAGATGGTGTGCCCGAGCGGCTCGCGGTCGCCCGCCAGCTCGGCGCCGATATCACCATCAACTTTCGGGAGCAGGATCCGGTGCAGCGCATTCAGGAGATTACTGGCGGCGCAGGCGTGGACGTTGCCATTGAAGCACTGGGCACCCAGCAGACCTTCGAATCCTGTCTGCGCTCGCTGAAACCCGGTGGCACCCTTTCCAGCCTGGGAGTCTACTCGGGGAAACTGTCCATGCCGCTCGATGCATTTGCCGCCGGCCTGGGAGATCACAAGATCATTACCACGCTCTGCCCCGGGGGCAAGGAGCGCATGCGCCGCTTGATGGCGGTGGTCGCCTCCGGCCGAGTAGACCTGACGCCCATGGTCACCCATCGTTTTGCACTGGATGACATCGTCGAGGCCTATGACCTCTTCAGCCACCAACGGGACGGCGTACTTAAAGTCGCAATAACGCCCTGAAACGACAAAGGCCGGAATAACCCGGCCTTTGTTGTCCGCCCCCGCTACTCAGAGCGTGGCCAGAATCGCCTCAAGTGCGGCACCCGGCTCATCGGCACGGGTAATCGGTCTCCCGATGACCAGATAGCTGCTGCCATTTTCCAGCGCCTGGGCGGGCGTCACAATGCGCTTCTGATCGTCAGCTGCACTATCAGCCGGGCGGATGCCCGGCGTTACCAGCAGGAAGTCCTCACCCAGTGCACCGCGCAGCGCGCGCGCCTCACGTGCTGAACAGACCACACCGTCGAGACCACAGTCCTGGGTCAGGCGCGCCAGACGCTGTACCTGGACCATCGGCTCAATATCGACTCCGACTTCCTGCAGGTCTTCCTGCTCCAGGCTGGTCAGAATGGTCACCGCTGTCAGCAATGGGCGCTGGCCACCGCGGCGCTCCAGAATATCGCGGCAGGCTTCCATCATCCTTCGACCGCCGCTGGCATGAACATTGACCATCCAAACCCCCAGCTCGGCGGCAGCGCGAACGGCGCTGGCGGTCGTGTTGGGGATATCATGAAACTTGAGATCCAGAAAAACCTCAAACCCCAGACGCTGCAGCGACTCGACACCTGCCGGACCGGCACTGGTGAATAGCTCCTTACCCACCTTCACGCGACATTTTCCCGGGTCCAGCGCCTTAGCCATCTCCAGGGCTGCATTCGCCTCAGGAAAATCAAGGGCAACGATAATAGGGCTGGTAGTCGGCATAACATATTTCCTGTTGGTAATAACATTTTTCGGCAGACATCAGGTCAGCTCATGACCTTTCAGCGGCTTGACCGTAGACCATTGCTGGCAGCCTGGACATTGCCAGTGCAACTTGATACCGGAAAAACCGCAGTGCTCACAGCGGTATTGCGGCCGAGCGCGCTGAAGCGTTTCCAGCAACCGACGAGAGGCTGACACACCGGTCTCGGAGTCACACTCATCCCCCAGTCTCAATAATCCCAGCACACCGCCCAGCGAGGGCCGTCGCTCAAGGTGTTGAAGCAGGAATCGCTCTGCCGCTTCCCGGCCCTCAGCTCGTCGCATGTGCTGCGCACGGGCCAAGAGTATTCTGACCGGCGGCGAGTCCGCCTGGCCGAGCGCCTGATCCAGATAGTCAGCCAAATTCAGCGCGCCATTATCCGCACAGCGCTCCGCCAACGCCAGCACCTCGGGCACAAAGTCGGGAGAATCGGCGGCGACTCGACGCAGCAACCCGGGTAGCGCCTTGAGATTACCCAAACGCTCCTCCAGCTCTGCCAGAAGGATAAGCGCCCGAACGCATCCGGCATCTACCTTTAAGGCGGCCTGCAACCAGCTACGGGCTTGCTCGAATTCTCTGGAGGCCAGGGCCACAACCGCCATCTCGCAGTGATATTGCGCCAGCGTCACGGCAAACCGCGGCTGCTCACGCAGCAATCTGCGCCCGATAGCAATAGCCTGCCGCCATTCATGCTGCTGCTCGTAGACCGTAACCAGATCACCCAACGCCTCGGCGCGCAAGGACGATCTGGAATCGGCCAATGCCTCAAGCAGGCGTTCAGCACGCTGGTGCATGCCAACGGCCAGATAATCCCTTGCCAGCTCAAGCTGGACACGGTCCGCCTGCAGAGCGGTGAGATTTGGCCGCGCCAGCAGATTCTGATGCACCTTGATCGCCCGCTCCACATCACCACGCTGGCAAAACAGCTTGCCAATAGCGATATGTGTCTCGACAGTTTCCGGATTGACCTCCAGGGCGCGAATAAAGGTCTCAATCGCCTCGTCCGGCTGCTCATTCAGGAGGTAATTCAGGCCGATAAAGTACTGCCGATCGACAGCACTCCCGTGAGGCTTGAGCATAAAGCCCACCTTGATCGCCTCCCTGCGGCCCAGAAACCAGCCTATGGCAAGGGCCAGCACAAACAGGCCCAGGAACATCAGTTCCTGCATGGGATCAGCCTTTGACAGCTTGAGTGCGCAGCTTGTCTATTTCCTTGCGGTAGCGATTGAGCTCATTGCTTTGCACCATCAGCTTCAAACGCAGACGCGTGGTGATCAGCCAGCCAACGAAAATGCCCAGCACACTGCCGAGGATGAACGAAAGAACAACATAGAGGGAGAGAGGAAGAGCAGGAGACTGCATTTCGAGAAACTGCAGCGAAATGCTTTGCTGGTTTTCCAGCATGAAATCCATGGTTGCCAGTGCGACCAGCAGGAAAACCAGGATCAGCAACACGCGCTTTAACCACAGCATGTGAGACGACTCCGCATCCGTTGAGTGTTTGCGAAGTATAACCCAGGGTGTCGGCGGCGAGGTATGGGATCAGGCGTTTTCGAGCGACTCGTTAACCCGGTCACGTAACTCCTTGCCTGGCTTGAAGTGAGGAACGAACTTGCCGTCCAACTCGACAGAGTCTCCGGTTTTCGGGTTACGACCGACCCGAGGCGCTCGGTAATGCAGCGAGAAGCTGCCAAACCCGCGAATCTCGATACGCTCCCCGGTAGCCAGTGCCTGGGACATATGCTCCAGCATGGTTTTTATTGCCAACTCGACATCCTTCGCCGACAGCTGCCCCTGCTGCTCGACAATGCGCTCGATCAACTCCGACTTGGTCATGGTTTTCCCTTTCTTATCAAGCGAGTAGACTCGTTTTACAAGGTTGTACCATGCTTGACTAGGTTTGAACAGCCTGTTAAGCGAAGCGCTTGCGCGCTTCGCAGCTGCAAGCTGCAAGCTGCAAGCTGCAAGCTGCAAGCTGCAAGCTGCAAGCGTAATCAGGATGCGTTGCCTTACCGGGCTATCAAGTCTTTCCTATAAGCCTTGTCACGTATTCATAATCCTCAGAGAATCCGCGCAACTAGCAAGCCAGGGTTTTACTTGAAGCTTGCGGCTTGAGGCTGCTCTAACGGGCGGGCACAAAAAAGGGCGACCGAAGTCGCCCTTTTTTACAGCTGGAAAGGCTTAGTTGCCCTTGCCTTCCATCTGCTGCTTGATCAGATCACCAATGGTGGTCGGACCAGCGGCCAGCATTTCCTGCTTACGCAGATCCTGCATGGCTTCTTTCTCGTCTTCAACGTCCTTCGCCTTGATGGACAGGCTGATAACGCGGCTCTTGCGGTCGACACCAATGATCTTGGCTTCGACTTCATCGCCAACGTTCAGAACGTTGCGAGCGTCTTCGATACGGTCACGGCTGATTTCGGAGGCTTTCAGAGTGCCTTCGATGTCGTCGCCTAGAGTGATTACTGCACCCTTGGCATCAACTTCCTTGACGGTACCGGTGATGATGCTGCCCTTCTCGTTCAGGGAAACGAAGTTGGAGAACGGATCGTCTTCCAGCTGCTTGACGCCCAGGGAGATACGCTCACGCTCCGGATCAACAGACAGGATGACAGTCTCGATCTCGTCGCCTTTCTTGAAGCGACGTACCGCTTCTTCGCCAGCTTCGTTCCAGGAGATGTCGGACAGGTGAACCAGACCGTCGATGCCGCCATCCAGACCGATGAAGATACCGAAGTCGGTGATGGACTTGATGGAACCGGAGATCTTGTCGCCCTTGTTGAACTTGCTGGAGAACTCTTCCCACGGGTTCATCTTGCACTGCTTGATGCCCAGGGAGATACGACGACGGTCTTCGTCGATGTCCAGAACCATAACTTCCACTTCGTCGCCAACGTTGACAACCTTGGACGGGTGGATGTTCTTGTTGGTCCAGTCCATTTCGGAAACGTGAACCAGGCCTTCAACGCCTTCTTCCAGCTCGGCAAAGCAGCCGTAGTCGGTCAGGTTGGTGACCTTGGCGGTAACGCGAGTGCCTTCCGGATAACGACCGGTGATAGCAACCCACGGATCTTCGCCCAGTTGCTTCAGACCCAGAGAAACCCGGTTGCGCTCGCGGTCGAACTTCAGGACCTTGACGTCGATCTCGTCGCCAACGTTGACGATCTCGGACGGATGCTTGATACGCTTCCACGCCATGTCGGTAATGTGCAGCAGGCCATCGACGCCGCCCAGGTCGACGAACGCACCGTAATCGGTGAGGTTCTTGACGATACCCTTGACGACTTGACCTTCCTGCAGGGTTTCCAGCAGGGCTTCGCGCTCGGCGGAGTTCTCGGCTTCCAGGACAGCACGACGGGAAACGACAACGTTGTTGCGCTTCTGGTCCAGCTTGATGACCTTGAATTCCAGTTCCTTGTTTTCCAGGTGGGTGGTATCACGTACGGGACGTACGTCAACCAGCGAGCCCGGCAGGAACGCACGGATGGTGTTGACGTCGACGGTAAAGCCACCTTTGACCTTGCCGTTGATGACGCCCTTGACGACTTCTTCTGCAGCGAAAGCAGCTTCGAGGACCTTCCACGATTCGGCGCGCTTGGCCTTCTCGCGGGACAGCTTGGTTTCACCGAAACCGTCTTCAACGGCATCCAGTGCAACGTGCACCTCATCACCCACAGCGATGGTCAGTTCGCCCTGCTCGTCCAGGAACTGATCACGCGGGATGACACCCTCTGATTTCAGACCGGCGTGAACGGTGACCCAGTCGGAGTCAATGTCCACAACGATACCAGTGATGATGGAGCCCGGCTCCATATCAAGGGTTTTTAGGCTTTCTTCAAAAAGTTCGGCAAAGCTTTCGCTCATTTGGAATCCTGTAAATTAAGTATTTGGGATGCTACCGCATAGCCGCTCAAGAGCGCGCTGTGCAGCCACTGTCCCGCCACGCCACCAGCTTGCGTGGGTTGATTATCTCAATGCGCCTTCCGGTGTCGCTGGTTGCCCGGAAAGTACCAACTGATCAGCCCAGCAAATTGCGCTCAAGCGCCATTGCGTGGACTGTTTCAAGTACTTCTTCGATGCCCATCTGCGTGGAGTCGATCTGAATGGCATCGTCCGCTGGCTTGAGCGGAGCGACGCTGCGATTCATATCGCGCTCGTCACGGGCGACGATCTCATCTAGAAGACTCGCCAGATTAGCAGTTTCGCCCTTTTCGAGCAACTGCCGATGACGACGGGACGCGCGCTCCTGGGCGCTGGCTGTCAGATACACTTTTAGCTGGGCGTCGGCGAAGACCACCGTTCCCATATCACGACCGTCCGCGACCAGACCGGGTGCCTCACGAAACGCACGCTGACGCTGCAGCAGGGCGTCGCGCACGGCCGGCAGCGCCGCAACCTGAGAGGCGCCAGCGCCGACCGCTTCGGTGCGAATAGCCCGGCTGACGTCCTCGCCTTCCAGAATAATCTGCTGCTCGCGCCCGTCTTCGGCAGCAACAAACTGCACGTCCAGATGCGCTGCCAAGGCCTCAAGCGCGGCTTCGTTGGTCAGGTCAACCCCGTGATTGCGAGCGGCAAATGCCAGCAAACGATACAGCGCCCCCGAGTCGAGCAGATTCCAGCCCAGTCGGCGGGCCAGCAGACCGGCAATGGTTCCCTTACCTGAGCCGCCGGGGCCGTCGATGGTAATGACGGGGGCCTGTTGATCAATCACGCGCTTTCCTCCAGTTGGACTTTCATGCCGACCGACTGCGCCAGCTCGACAAAGCCCGGGAACGACGTTGCCACGTTGGCGCAGTCCTTGATGTAAATGTCACCGGTGGCGCGCAGCGCGGCTACCGAGAACGACATGGCAATACGGTGGTCTCCGTGGCTTTCAACGCTGCCACCGCCAATCGGGCCGCCGTCGATGATAATGCCATCCGGAGTCGGCTCGGCCTTGACGCCCAGCGCCTGCAGACCATCGGCCATGACCTGGATCCGGTCCGACTCCTTGACCCGCAGCTCTTCGGCGTCACGCAGGATAGTGCGCCCTTCGGCGCAGGCTGCAGCAACAAACAATACCGGGAACTCGTCGATTGCCAGCGGCACCTGATCCACCGGGATATCGATGCCTTTTAGCGGAGCGTAACGCACGCGAATATCGGCAACCGGCTCACCACCTACTTCGCGCTCGTTCAGCAACTCCAGGTTGCCGCCCATTTCGCGCAGGATGTTGATGATGCCGATGCGAGTCGGGTTGATGCCGACGTGCTCGAGCGTCAGATCCGCGCCCTCGCAGATGCTGGCGGCCACCATGAAGAACGCCGCAGAAGAAATATCTGCCGGCACGTCGATACGACAGGCAGTCAGCTTGTGACCTGACTCGATGGTGACGGTATCGCCATCAACTTTGACCGGATAACCGAAGCCCTTGAGCATGCGCTCGGTATGATCACGGGTCGGCGCCGGCTCGGTCACGGACGTGGCACCGGAAGCATACAGGCCGGCCAGCAGAATGCAGGACTTGACCTGCGCACTGGCCATCGGCATCTGATAGTCCATACCCATCATGCGACTGCCACCCTTGATGCGCAGCGGCGGACGACCTTCATCACCGGTTTCGATCTGCGCACCCATCTCGCGCAGGGGCTTGGCCACCCGCCCCATCGGGCGCTTGGACAACGACGCATCGCCGGTCAGCACGGTGTCGAACTCCTGCCCCGCCAGCAGACCGGAAAGCAGGCGCATGGAAGTACCGGAGTTACCCAGATACAGCGAGCCCGGCGGCGCCTTCAGGCCGTGCAGACCCACACCATTGATCGTGACTCGACCATGATGCGGACCTTCGATAACCACACCCATATCGCGAAATGCCTGCAGTGTTGCCAGGCTGTCCTCACCCTCGAGAAAACCCTCAACCTCGGTCACACCTTCGGCCAGGGAGCCGAGCATGATGGAGCGGTGGGAAATGGATTTGTCGCCCGGCACGCGAATGCGGCCGCTCACCTGCCCGCCAGGGCGCGCGATGAAATTGAATTCTTTGCTTTGCATAGGTTCCATGTAAGCCCTGCGGGCCAGAATAGTGCTGAAATGCTCTCGTGCCGACTTGGCTCGGGTAAACACACCGAGCAGCGTGTTGGCATCGCGGGTTTCCACCGCCTCACGCAGCCGACCCAGATCCTGAGTAAAGGCGTCCAGGCTGCGAAGTACCGCATCCCGGTTGGCCAGAAACACATCGCGCCACATCACCGGATCACTCGCGGCAATGCGGGTAAAGTCCCGGAAACCTCCTGCCGCGTATCGGAAAATCTCAAGATTCTCGTTACGCGACGCCAGCGTATCGACCAGCGAAAAGGCCAGCAGATGCGGCAGATGACTGGTGGCCGCCAGGACTTCGTCATGGTCGGCCAGTGACATCTGCTCCACATCGGCACCCAGCGCCTGCCAGCAACGCTGCACCAGCTCGATGGCACTATCGGCCGTCTGCTCCAAAGGCGTCAAAATGACCTTATGATGACGAAACAGATCGGCGCGGGACGCTTCCACACCGCTCTTTTCAGAACCGGCGATCGGATGTCCCGGCACGAAGTTGGCTGGCACCTGTCCAAAAACCTCTTCTACCGCCAGCGCAACCGCACCCTTGGTACTTCCCACATCGGTCATTACCGCCTGACCGAGATCCATCGCAGCCAACTGGGCCAGCACCGCGCGCATGCCCAGCACTGGCACGGCCAGCATGATCAGATCGGCACCCCGGACGGCTTCCGCCAGATCTGCAGTCGTACTGTCAACCACACCAAGGGGAACAGCCTGACGACGGGCAACCGGGTCCAGATCACAACCAATGACTTCCCGGCAAAGGCCGCTCTCGCGCATACCCTTGGCAAAAGAGCCGCCAATCAGCCCCAGACCGATAACAGCCAGGCGCCCGATTATCGGCGTGCCCTGTGACAGCGTGGTTACGTTAGACACGCGCCAGCACCTGCTTCAGGGCATCGAGAAAACGCTGGTTCTCGACCGGCAAGCCTATGGTCACGCGCAGGTAATTCGGCATGCCGTAGTTGGCCACCGGCCGCACGATCACACCCTCACGCAGCAGCCCCTGGAACACCGGCGCAGCCTCGCGCCCCAGATCAATAGCCAGGAAGTTGCCACGGGACGGAATCCAGCTCAGCCCAAGCGCGGCACATCCTTCTTCCAGCTGCTGCATGCCAATACGGTTGATGCGGCGACTTTCGATCAGGTACGCCTCGTCCTCCAGGGCAGCCAGCGCAGCGGCCAGCGCGAGGCTGTTGACATTGAACGGCTGACGCACCCGATTCAGTGCATCGGCAATTGCCGGGTGGGACAGGCCGTAGCCCACACGCAGCGCTGCCAGACCGTAGGCCTTGGAGAATGTGCGCGACACCAGCAGGTTGCTGTAGCGCCCGAGATAGTCGACACCGTTGGGAACATCGTCGGTTTCAACGTATTCGGTATAGGCCTCGTCCAGCACGACTATCACGTTCTCGGGTACGCGATCCAGAAACGCTTCCAGCGCATCGCGCTCAATCCAGGTACCGGTCGGATTGTTCGGGTTGGCGATAAAGACCACGCGGGTAGACGGCGTGATGGCCGCCGCCATGGCGTCCAGATCATGCCCCCAGTCCTTGGCCGGCACCGATACTGCCCTGGCACCCACCGCCTGGGTCACAATCGGATACACCGCAAAGGCATGATCACTGAACACCACTTCATGTTCAGGCCCCACGAAGGCACGCGCAACCAGCTCAAGAATATCGTTGGAACCGTTGCCCAAAGTGATACCGGCCGTATTCACCCCCGACTTCGCGGCCAACGCCTGCTTCAATGCAAAGCCGTTACCGTCCGGATAACGAGTCAGCTCCGGCAACGCAGCGGCAATGGCCTCCCGCACCGCCGGGCTGGGACCCAGCGGGTTCTCGTTACTCGCCAGCTTGACGATATCCTGAGGGCGCAGCCCAAACTCGCGCGCCAATTCCTCGACCGGCTTACCCGGCACATAGGGGGACAGCTTCTGTACGCCTGGACGCGCCAGGTTGAGAAAATCGCAACTCATAGAACACAAGCCTCAAGCTACAAGCAGCAAGCTTCAAGTCACACCAGGCCGCAGTTGCTTGCAGCTTGCGGCTTGCAGCTTGTCGCTGATGATTTATAGCACCGCCTTCGGATACGACCCCAGCACCTTCAGCGCCACCGAATCGTCATTGATTTTCTCCAGCACATCCTTGATCAACGGATCGTGCTGATGACCGAAGAAATCGATAAAGAACACATAGGTCCACTTGCCGCTGCGCGACGGGCGGGTTTCGATGCGACTGAGATCAATACCGTTGGAGTGGAACGGCTCCAGCAGATGATGCAGAGCACCCGGCTTGTTGCGCATGGAGACGATGATCGATGTCTTGTCGTCGCCGGTCGGCGGAACCTGCTGGTTACCGATGATCAGAAAGCGCGTGGAGTTGTCCGGGCGATCTTCGATCTTCTCGGCCAGACGGGTCAGACCGTAGAGGTCGGCCGCCATATCGCCGGCGATCGCCGCCGAGTTCCACTCGCCCTTGACCCGCCGCGCCGCATCGGCGTTGCTGGCAACCGCAACGCGCTCGACATTCGGATAGTGGGCATCGAGCCATTTGCGACACTGGGCCAGCGACTGGGCGTGGGAGTAGACGCGGGAAATCTTGTCGGTCTTGGTGTTCTCACCCACCAGCAGATGGTGGTGTATACGCAGCTCCACTTCACCGCAGATCACCAGATCGTGCTCAAGGAAGCTGTCCAGCGTGTGATTGATCGCGCCTTCGGTGGAGTTCTCTACCGGCACCACACCGAAATGCACTGCGCCTGCAGCAACTTCACGGAAGATCTCGTCAATTGCCGCCATCGGCACACTGACCACCGAGTGACCAAAATGCTTGAGTGCAGCCGCCTGGGTAAAGGTGCCTTCCGGGCCGAGGTAGGCCACACGCAGCGGCTCTTCAAGCGCCAGACAGGCCGACATGATCTCACGGAACAGACGGGCCATTTCTTCGTTATCGAGCGGCCCCTTGTTCAGCTCCATGATGTGCTTGAGCACCCAGGCTTCACGTTCGGGGCGATAGAACACCGGCTTGACACCAGGTTCCAGCGCCTTCTGCTTGACCTGAGCGACCGTCTGCGCACAGGTTGCGCGCTCACTGATCAGGTCAAGAATCTTTTCATCAATGGTGTCGATGCGCTTGCGCAGCGCCTTCAACTGATCTTCATCAGACATGAGTATCAACCGTGCTGCTGTTCGAACTCGGCCATATAGGCCACCAGAGCGTCAACCGCCGCTTGCGGCACCGCGTTGTAGATGGAGGCACGCATGCCGCCCACCGAACGGTGACCCTTCAGGTTCAGCAGGCCGCGCTCTTCTGCGCCAGCCAGGAAGGGTTTGTCCAGGCGATCATCGGCCAGACGGAACGGGATGTTCATCCAGGAGCGATCGGCCACGTTGATCGGGTTGGTGTACAGCTCGCTGGCATCAATCGCCGAGTACAGGGCTTTCTGCTTGGCATCGTTGACGCGCTTGACCGCCTCCAGACCGCCCTGCTCCTTCAGCCACTGGAAGATCAGGCCAGACAGGTACCAGGCAAAGGTCGGAGGCGTGTTGTACATCGAATCGTTCTTGGCGGCGACGGCATAGTCCAGCATGGTCGGACAGCTGGCACGCGCCCGACCCAGCAGGTCTTCACGCACGATCACGACGACCAGACCGCTCGGGCCGATATTTTTTTGCGCACCGGCATAGATCATGCCGAATTGCGATACATCAACCGGGCGCGACAGGATGGTTGAGGACATATCCGCCACCAGCGGAACCTCACCAGTCTGCGGTACCCAGTTGAACTCCAGCCCGCCAATGGTTTCGTTCGGGCAGTAATGCACGTAAGCCGCATCAGCGGACAGCTGCCATTCGTTCTGACCGGGAATCGCGAAGTAATCGTATGACTTGGCGCTGCCGGCGACATTGACGTTACCGAACCGCGACGCTTCCTCGATGGCCTTGCGCGACCAGATACCGGTATCGATATAGTCCGCACTGCCCCCCTCGGGCATCAGGTTCAGCGGGACCTGGGCAAACTGCTGACTGGCGCCGCCCTGCAGGAACAGCACCTTGTAGTTGTCAGGAATGGACATCAGGTCGCGCAGGTCCTGTTCGGCCTGCTGGGCTACCGAGACGAACTCGTCGCTGCGGTGGCTCATTTCCATGATCGACAGGCCCTTGCCCTGCCAGTCAAGCAGCTCGGCCTGAGCCCGCTGCAACACCGCTTCCGGCAATGCAGCCGGCCCAGCACAGAAATTGAACAGACGCTTACTCACGATTACTCCTGATCATCCACGGGTTGCTGCTCATCAGCTTCCGAAAGCGCAGCGTCGCCTTCTGCAACGACGCCCTCTTCCGGTTCAATATCGTCTTCCGACGGTTCCTGCACACGTTCCAGGCCAACCAGCTTCTCTTCCGGCGCCAGGCGGATCAGCATCACGCCCTGGGTGTTACGCGACAGGCTCGACACCTCGCTGACCCGGGTACGCACCAGCGTGCCCTGATCGGAGATCAGCATGATCTCCTCGCCATCGACGACCTGCACCGCGCCAACCAGCGGGCCATTGCGCTCGTTGGACACCATGGCGATGACGCCCTGACCACCACGGCCGCGTCGGGGGAACTCTTCCAGAACCGTACGCTTGCCATAGCCGCGCTCGGAAGCGGTCAGAATCTGTGCTTCGCGCTCCGGAATCAGCATCGAGATCAGGCGTTGACCGGTCGGCAGGCGCATACCACGCACACCGCGGGCAGTACGCCCCATGGTGCGCACGTGGCGCTCCTTGAAGCGAATGACCTTGCCGCCGTCGGAGAACAGCATGATGTCGCGCGAACCATCGGTGATGGCTGCAGCGATCAGGGTGTCGCCTTCTTCCAGACGCAGCGCGATAAGGCCGTTGCTGCGCGGACGGCTGAACTGCACCAGCGGTGTTTTCTTCACGGTACCGCGCGCGGTTGCCATAAAGATGTAGGCGCCGGTAGGCTCATCGCTGTCGTCATCGTCGCCATCTTCAGCATCAGCGTCATCGGACTCGACCTCAACAGCCTCGCCTTCGATCACACTGTTTTCATCATCCAGCTCTTCGCCTTCCTCGGCACTCTGTTGCTGCAACGCTTCCAGATCAATCTGCAGCATCGCGGTAATCCACTCGCCCTCTTCCAGCGGCAGCAAATTCACCAGCGGACGGCCGCGCGCGGTGCGCGAAGCCTCAGGAATTTCGTAGGTTTTCAGCCAGTAAACCTTACCGCGGCTGGAGAACAGCAGCAGCGTGGCATGACTGTTGGCAACCAGCAGGTGCTCGACGTAGTCTTCATCTTTCACACCGGTCGCCGCCTTACCGCGACCACCACGGCGCTGAGCCTGGTAATCGGTCAGCGGCTGGCTCTTGGCATAGCCACCGTGGGAAATGGTCACCACGCGCTCTTCTTCGGTAATCAGATCAGCGATGGTCAGATCCATGCGCGACGCAACGATCTCGGTACGACGCTCGTCGCCGAAGGCTTCCTTGACCTGCTCCAGCTCTTCAACGATGACTTCCATCAGACGTTCATGGCTGTTGAGAATGCGCAGCAGCTCACCAATCTGTTCCAGAATCTGCTGATACTCGGTGAGCAGTTTTTCGTGTTCCAGACCGGTCAGGCGATGCAGGCGCATGTCGAGAATCGCCTGGGCCTGTTCGGCAGACAGGTAGTACTGACCATCGCGCAGGCCGAATTCCTCACCGAGCCCGTCAGGGCGGCAGGATTCGGCACCCGCACGTTCGACCATTTCGATCACCGTGCCCGGCGCCCAGGCAGTCGCCAGCAGGCGCTCCTTGGCTTCGGCCGGGGTCGGCGACTGCTTGATCAGCTCGATCACCGGATCAATGTTGGATAGCGCAACCGCCTGACCTTCGAGGATGTGACCGCGCTCACGGGCCTTGCGCAGCTCATACACGGTACGGCGGGTAACCACCTCGCGGCGGTGGCGTACGAAGGCTTCCAGCAGCTCCTTGAGGTTCAGGATCTTCGGCTGGCCATCGAGCAGGCCGACCACGTTGATGCCGAAAACACTCTGCATCTGGGTCTGGGCATAAAGGTTGTTGAGTATCACCTCGGGCACTTCGCCCCGGCGCAACTCGATTACCACGCGGATACCGTCCTTGTCAGACTCATCGCGCAGCTCGGTAATACCCTCAAGCTTCTTCTCTTTTACCAGTTCGGCGATCTTCTCGATCAGACGCGCCTTGTTGAGCTGGTAGGGCAATTCGGAAATCACGATCTGCTGGCGACCGCCAACCTTGTCGATATCTTCGATATGGCAGCGAGCACGGACGTAAATGCGACCGCGCCCGGTACGGTAGGCCTCAACGATGCCCGCACGACCATTGATGATACCGGCGGTCGGGAAGTCAGGCCCCGGAATGAACTCCATCAGCTCGTCGATGCTGATATCGGGATTGCTGATCACCGCCAGACAGCCGTTGATCACTTCGGTCAGGTTGTGCGGCGGGATATTGGTCGCCATACCGACGGCGATACCACTGGAACCGTTGACCAGCAGGTGCGGAATCTTGGTCGGCAGGACGTCTGGAATCTGCTCCTTGCCGTCGTAGTTGGGTACCCAGTCGACGGTTTCCTTGTCCAGATCGGCCAACAGTTCATGGGTCAGCTTGGCCATCCGCACTTCGGTGTAACGCATTGCTGCCGCGTTATCGCCATCGATGGAACCGAAGTTGCCCTGACCGTCGACCAGCGGATAGCGCATGGAAAAGTCCTGCGCCATACGCACGATAGTGTCGTATACGGCAGAGTCACCGTGCGGGTGGTACTTACCGATCACGTCACCAACAACACGGGCCGACTTCAGGTACGGCTTGTTCCAGTCGTTGCCCAGTTCGCTCATCGCGTACAGCACGCGACGGTGCACCGGCTTGAGGCCATCGCGCACGTCCGGCAGTGCCCGTCCGACAATTACGCTCATCGCATAATCCAGATAGGACTGCTTCAGTTCGTCTTCGATATTGACTGGAAGGATCTCTTTGGCCAGTTCACCCATGAAACGGCATTCCTTTTATTGTCGGCAACCCATTGATGCCAAAAGCATTAGTCACATGCGCAAGGAGGACGAACACGCCGACCAACCCGCACCGCAGGCCGAGGCCCGCAGCGGGACGCGTCCCGCCCGATCAAAGCGGCAGAGGATACCACAGACAACCCGCAGGCGGGAGCATGAAGCACACCTGCGCCAGCGTCTCAGTGCAGCTGACGCACACTCATCAGATTGGCAATTTTGCCCTCGTCCGGTTGCTCGATAATGCCCTTTTCAGTGACGATCGCGTCTATCAACTCGACCGGCGTCACATCCAGCGCCATCTCCCCGCCGCCGAACCCACCGGGCGCAGCTCCTCCCAACTGATCCGGCCTCAGATCATCAGCATCAGGCAAACTCGAATCAATGGTGGCTGTGGATGCCACCACCATAAAACGCAGACCGTGGTGCATTGCCAGAATGGCCAGCGCGTAGCTGCCCAGTGGACCGATCACGTCGCCATTGGCCGCAATTTTCTCCGCACCAACCACCACCCAGGTAACCCCGTCATATTTCATCAGCCGCCCGGCTTCGACGTCGGCATGCAAGGAGGCAGATACCCCGTCACGCACAAGCTCGAAGACACCCGCCTCCGCGTGCGGCATGGTTGAACGGGCCTCGTTGACCAGCACCTCGCCCACCAGCCCTGCCGCACTTGCAGAGCGCACTACCCCATAGGTGGTGCCACCACCGCCACCGGACAGGTCGCCACCATAGCCATGCAGCATGATCCGATGAACAGATGCCTTGTGGCGCCGCAACAGCTGCACCCCGAGCCGCGCCATGACCTGATTGGCCTCACGATCGGCGGCCTGAATAGCCTGGGCTGCCTGCAGCAACCGCAGCGCCATGTCATCCCCCGATCTGGAACTGACAACCGTTTGGCGCATGATGCCCAGCGCCCACTGCAATGCCGCTGCCATCGGCTGTATCGCCGCCAGTTCATCCATCAGCGGCTGCAATGCTTCCATCCAGGCAACCGGAGGAACCGGCCTGCGCGCAGCCAGCGCCAGCGCATAGGCTGCAGCGATCCCCAGCGCAGCCCCTCCGCAGACGGCGCCATCACGCATCAGAACCAGCACCTCGGCCGGCGCCGAGCAGGTAGCAACTGCCGGCTGACCATCAAGCGTGCGCAAATCCAGCACCCGGAGCTTTCCCTCGGGCAACCAGACCAGGCCCTGCAACGGATGGTCTACAGCTACGGTCTCTACATGCAACATGAGCGAATCCCCTATTCCGATGCGGCGGCCTGTCAGCAACCGCCGCCACTTTCACGCTGCATTTGCGCACCACCAGCAGGTATACTTGCCGACCATGATGCAAGGTGAACTGAACATGACCACGCTGCCCCGCGAGCTCGATCTGCTGATCGTGCCACGCTGGATCGTGCCCGTTGTCCCGCACTGCCAGGTCCTTGAAAATCATGCCCTGGCAGTCCATCAGGGGCGCATCGTCGGCATTGTGCCGGTGGCCTCCGCCAACGCGTTGAATCCGCGCGAGCGACGCGACCTGCCAGACCATGTCCTGATTCCGGGCCTGATCAACGCCCATGGCCACGCAGCCATGACGCTGTTCCGTGGCCTGGCCGACGATCTGCCGCTGATGACATGGCTGACAGACCATATATGGCCCGCAGAAGGCCGCTGGGTCAACGCCGATTTTGTCCGTCTGGGCACTGACCTTGCGATTGCCGAGATGCTGCGCGGCGGCACAACCTGTTTTTCCGACATGTATTTCTTCCCGGACGTAGCCGCGGCCGCCGCAATGGATGCGGGTATCCGGGCCCAACTGTGCTTTCCGGTCATAGATAATCCGATCCCGGGTGCACGCAATGCTGAAGAGGCCATTGCCAAGGGATTGCGCCTGCGCGATGACACCCGTCACAACGGCCTGATCAGCGTCGCGTTCGGCCCACACGCACCCTATACCGTCGGCGATGAGAACCTGACCCGCATCCGCACCCTGGCGGACGAACTGGATATGCCGATTCACATGCATCTCCACGAGACTGCCGGCGAGGTAGCCGACGCGGTTGCGCAGACCGGCCTGCGCCCGTTGCGTCGCCTGCAACAGCTGGGTCTGCTGAGCCCGCGTCTGCAGGCCGTGCATGTCACCGAGATCAACGACGAAGACCTCGACCTGCTGGTCGAGCACGGCGTCCAGCTGATCCACTGCCCCGAATCAAACCTGAAGCTGGCCAGTGGCATGATGCCGGTTCAGCGCCTGCTGGACGCCGGCCTGAATGTGGCGCTCGGCACCGACGGCGCCGCCAGCAACAATGATCTCGACATGCTTGGCGAAATGCGCACCGCTGCCATGCTGGCAAAGATCGTCGCCGGCGCCCCGACCGCGCTGGACGCCCACAGCGCCCTGCACATGGCCACGCTCGCCGGCGCACGTGCACTTGGACTGGACGAGGAAACCGGCTCCATCGAGGTCGGCAAGGCCGCCGACCTGACCGCTGTCAACCTGTCCGGTCTGGCCCAGCAGCCGCTCTATCATCCCGTGTCCCAACTGCTTTATACCTGCAGCGCCAGTCAGGTCAGTGATGTCTGGGTTGCCGGGCGCTGCAAGCTGCGTGACGGACAACTGACCGAAATCGATCCACAACCCATTCTGCAGCAGGCTCGCAGCCTGGCTGAACTCATCGCCAAAGGGGATACCCATGAGTCTTAACGTCGATCGCGCCGAAATCGCCAAGTTTGAAGCGTTGGCCAGCCGCTGGTGGGACCGCAACAGCGAGTTCAAACCACTGCACGAAATCAACCCGTTGCGTACCAACTGGATCGATGAGCGCGTTGGTCTGGCGGGCAAGAAGGTACTGGATGTAGGTTGCGGTGGCGGCATTCTGGCCGAAGCCATGGCCCAGCGCGGCGCCCAGGTCACCGGCATCGACATGGGCGAAGCGCCGCTGGCCGTGGCCCGCCTGCATCAGCTCGAATCCGGCGTCAGCGTCGAATATGAACAAAGCACCGCTGAAGAGTTCGCCGAGCAACACGCCGGCACCTTTGACGTAGTGACCTGTCTGGAGATGCTGGAGCACGTACCCGACCCGGGCTCGGTCATTCGCGCCTGCACCCGCCTGCTCAAACCCGGCGGCCAGGTGTTCTTCTCGACCATCAACCGCAACCCCAAGTCATTCCTGTTCGCCATCGTCGGCGCAGAATACGTCCTGCGCATGCTGCCGCGCGGCACTCACGAGTTCGCCAAGTTCATTCGTCCGGCCGAGCTGGGCGGCTGGATTCGTGACGCCGGGCTGGACCTTCAGGACATCACCGGCCTGACCTACAACCCGCTGACCCGCACCTACAAACTCGGCAGCGACGTCGACGTGAACTACATGGTCTACTGCCAGCTGGGAGCCGACGCCTGATGCTCAGCGGCGTTCTGTTTGATCTGGACGGCACCCTGCTGGACACCGTTGACGACTTCATGGCCGTCATCGACGCCATGCTGGACGACCACCAGCGTCCACGCGTGGCACCGGCGCTGATCCGCGCACAGGTATCCGACGGCTCCATCGGCATGCTGTCGGCCGCCTTTGCCACGCGCCCGGGCGAGCCCGGCTTTGATGTCCTGCGGGAGGAATTTCTCAGTCGCTACGAGCAGGCCTTGAGCGTGCACACCCGACCGTTCCCCGGCATCCTGCCGCTGCTCGACTGGCTGGAAGCCGAGGGCCTGCCCTGGGGCGTTGTGACCAACAAGCTGAGTCGCTTCAGCATACCGCTGATGGAACAGATTGGTCTGGCCGAGCGCTGCGCCAGCCTGGTCTGCCCGGATCAGGTCAGTCGAGGCAAGCCGCACCCGGAACCGGTGCTCAAGGCCTGCGCCGAGCTAGGCGCCGATCCGCAACGCTGCGTCTTCATAGGCGACCACCTGCGCGATATTCAGGCGGGCCAGGCCGCCGGACTGACAACCATAGCCGCACTCTACGGCTATCTGCCGCCAGACGAAGACCCTGCAAGCTGGCAGGCTACCCACAGTGTTCAAACCGCCAGCGATCTGCAGCCCTGGCTGCGCGGCCGGCACAACCCGGAGACAATGCATGTTTGACTATACCGCCCCCGCCGACCTGCTGGCCGGACGCGTGATTCTGATTACCGGCGCCGGCGATGGCATCGGCCGCGCCTGCGCGCTGAGTTGTGCCGCCCATGGCGCGACAGTTGTGCTGGTGGGCCGTACCCAGAGCAAACTGGAAGAGGTATACGACGCCATCGAGGCAGCCGGTCATCCGCAACCGGCGCTGTGCCCGCTGAATCTGGAAACAGCAACGGAAAAGGACTACGAAGACCTGGCCGACCAGCTGTTCGATACCTTCGGCAAACTCGATGGCCTGGTACACAACGCCGCCGAACTCGGGCCGCGCACCCTGCTGGACAACGTCAAGGCGGATGCCTGGATGCGGGTAATGCAGGTCAACGTCAATGCCCCCTTCCTGCTGACCAAGGCCATGATGCCGCTGCTGCGTGCGTCCAGTGATGCGTCGATCGTCCTGCTGTCCTCCAGCGTCGGTCGCAAAGGTCGCGCTTACTGGGGCCCCTACGCGATCAGCAAGTTCGCAGTGGAAGGCATGATGCAGGTTCTGGCAGACGAACAGGACGGCACCAGCAACATCCGGGTCAATAGCCTGAACCCGGGGGCCACCCGCACCCGCATGCGGGCCAAGGCATACCCGAACGAGCCGGTAGAAACCAATCCGGCGCCGGATGCCATCATGCCCGCATTTCTCTATTTGCTCGGCCCCGATAGCCAGGATTGCAATGGTCAGGCGATCAACGCCCAGTAAGACGGGATATTGACGATCCCTTGCCGCGCCACCATCGCCGCCCCGGTCGAGGGCGGCATTTTTTTGCCGCAAGCAGCCATAGCCCAGAACAAACAAAGCCTAAGGCATTGATTATAAAGAACTTTAAATAATGGCACATTGATTGCTTTACCCACCTTGTCAGTAGACTAGCGGATAAAGCAATCATGCCAGTTCAGGGAAATACCATCGACTTCGACTCGGCGCGCGTAAAGCTCGGTCAAACCTGCTCGCAGCGACGTCGCAACGGCAAGCCCAATGTCACCCTGCAGGACACCCGACGCGAGTTGACCCAAACGCTGCAAACCAGCCTTGAGCTTGAGCGCGTGCTGGGCATGTTTTACGACGCCTTGCGCGAGCTGCTGTATATCGATGGGCTGGAGTATCGCCATACCGGCGCAGCCAGCCCGATTCTGCATGGGCACTACGGAATCCACCGCTGCAGCTATCGCATGTCGCACGCCGGAGATTACCTGGGAGAACTGCAATTGAGTCGTCAGACGCGGTTCGACGAGGCTGAGCTCGTCAGCATTGAGGGACTGCTGGCCACCCTGCTGTTCCCGCTGCGCAACGCACTTCTCTACCGAGAAGCTCTGACCTGCGCGCTGAACGATGCGCTCACCGGTGCAGGCAACCGGCTCGCGCTCAACCAGAACCTGGAACGCGACATTCGCAGCAGCAAACGCAGCGGGCAGCCGCTCTCACTGCTGGTACTGGATGTTGACCACTTCAAAAGCGTCAATGACAACTATGGCCACGCATACGGAGATGAGGCGCTAAAGGCCGTGGTCGACTGCGTCACGGCGACATTGCGAAACGTAGACGGGCTTTATCGATTGGGCGGCGAGGAATTCGTGGTCCTGCTGAACAACACTGACGCCGACGCCTGCAACCTGGTAGCCGAGCGCATCCGACAATCGATTGAACAGCTGCAGTTCCAGATTGACGGCCAGCCACTGCCAATGACGGCCAGCCTTGGCCATGCCACGCTGCGCCCCACCGACGACGCACGCAGCCTGCTGGATCGCGCAGACCAGCGCATGTATGCGGCAAAGCGCAATGGCCGTAACCGGGTTGTCGGGGAGGAGTAGGAAGCAGCGGGGCGACGAGCGCCGCCCCGTCCAGACTCAGTGAGTCTGTGCCGGCTTGTTCGCCAGATAGTCTTCAAACAGCAGATTGGCATTGCCCAGCGACATCAGGTGGGCGTAAACCCAGCCGAGGAACCCGGCCTTGTTCAATGCCAGGACTTGCTCGTCAGCCAGTGCCAGGAAGCGCTCTTCATCAACGGCGTGGAAGTCCTTCAGGACAAAACTCTCGCCACTGACATGGGTCAGCTTCAACGTACGCGGTACCAGCAGATCCATTTCTCGCAGCATTGCAACAAACTGGCGGGTGCGCTGCATTTCGGCGGTGAAGTTCTGCAGGAACTGGATCATCTCGTCCAGATAGGGGCTGTTCTCGCCGGACTCGGCAAACAGCTCACGGCCTTCCTCTTCGTTCCAGCCGGCATAGGCCTCATCAAAGCAAACCGTAAACTCATCGTTGTCCGATTGAGCAAGCACAAAAGGATAGCGACGAATGAACGCGGGCACGTATGTGTTGCTGCGCCACTGCCCGGAATCGCCAACGAAACTGTTCAATCCCTGTTTTAGGCCCATCAACGCAATCGGACTGAGCCCATCACCTTCACCGATAAACACAATGGGATAACTGCGTGCAGCCTGGAAAAATTCCAGACCAGCCAGCGGCACAATGTGCGTGCCTGCGGCAAACTCGCAACCCTTATCGGTTTTCAGCTTGAGCGCCTTGTGCTGATCACGATTGAGCGCCTTGATTTCCTTGTAAAGCAACAACGTTGACATCCTTCTACTCCCTGTCCGGACTTGGGTCCGGTTATTTCGTTTTTTCCAAGCCCGAGCCTATCGGAAAACCAGTTGCAGCAATACCTGTCCGCTGTCCTGGTCGGGCACTACGTCCTTGAATGCGCCTGCAACCACCAGGCTTGCAGACACCCGATCATGCCACCAGCGGCTGTTGATACCGGCGCCGCCGCTGATCAGGTCCACATCTTCATCGCCCAGCTCCATAGCCCTGCCGTAGTCCATGAATACAAAGGGCTGCCAGCGTTCGCTCAGATGCCAGTATCCTTCAACGCTGGCGTTAACTCCCCATGGGGCCGTAATGATGCCAGGTTCATAGCCGCGCTGGGCACTGATCCCGCCAAACTGTTTGTGCAGCGCCGAAGGCAACTCGTCCTGACGGGTTGCATATTGCCAGCCCGCTTTGCCCACCAGTTCGTACGCCTCACCCAACTGACGCGACGAGTACAGGTCGCCGGTCAGAATGGTAAAGTTGCCGCTCTCTCCGGTCAGGGCGTTATCCGGCGAGGCCTGACGCAGGCGCTGTTCGTAGCGGGTATACCAGGGTGCGGCACGGTACTCGAACTGGCCCTTGAGAAAGACCTCCTGAATGTCCACTTCACTGAGCGTCACACCCTCCAGCGTCGTTTCAGAGGTTTGAAAGGTGTAACCCACGCCGCCCAGCAGCAACCAGCGGTCAGACAGCCACCACGGCTGATCAAAGCCCAGGCCATAGTTGCTGGAGTCCCCTTCGATATTGAGATCAGCCAGCGGGCCTCGCTTGATCTCCATGCTGTTGGCCCCCGCTTCAACCCAGGCAAAGCCGTTGCTGCGGGTAACCGGACGGGTATAGCGCAGATTCAGATACTGGCTACCGCGGGTACCAACCAGCACTGCGCTGATGTTGTCCGCCACGCCGGTCGGCGAGAACCAGTTGAACGTGCCACCCAACTGCTCGTAGCCCGTTCCCTCACTTCCGTAGTTGTTGGCAAACAACGACCAGTCGAAGCGTTTCGGCTCGAAACGCTCCAGATCCACCCGCGTTGTGCCGAAGCGCTCGCCTGGAGCCAACCCTGCAGAAAGCTGCGGACCCTGGCTGGTCGCATTGAAACGGCGAATCGCCTCGATCAGCATCGGACTGTCCAGCGTCTCCCCTTCGGTCAGACCAATTCGGTCGCGATAAAAAGACTCATCAACCTGTTGCCGCTCGCCACTGAATACCACGCTGTCCAGCTTTGCCTCAACCAGCACAACACGCAGCTGACCGTCCTCCAGGGACTGCGGCGGGATAATCGCCCGAGCAGTCAGCTGACCACCGTCGGTATATAGCTGGTTGACCTGCCGAATCATGTCATTGAGGTCAGCAAAGGTAATCTCGCGTCCCACATACTGTCCGGCGATATCCTTCAATTGCGTCTGGGTGAGAAAGACCGACGGGTTGAAGCTGATGCCACTCAGTACAAAAGGCGGGCTGTCGCTCGGGAGTGCATCACCCTGCTCCGGCTGCGCGCCCTGCAAAGCCGGTATCTCGATTCGGCGCGCACGCTCTTCAATCTGCTGCTGACGCTGCTGGGCATCAATTTGCTCGCGTTGCAGACTAGGGTTGACCTGCCCGGCGCTCACGCCACCGGGCAATACTACCTGAGCGTGGGCAACGCAAGGCAGCAAGGCCATTGCCGCCAGCGTCCATACTCGCTTGGTGCTCCATGCATGCGCTGCCATCAGATTTTCCACCGCTGTTCATCATCCTCGTTGTTGGTTGCACCCTGTGGCCACTGCAAATTCAGCGGGCCCATCATTTCAGGGACCTGCACCTGCTCCTGTGGTACCTCTCCTAGACCCGCAGCGCGATTCATCAATTGGCCAAGGCGAAGGTGCATCATGTCCGGCGACAACATTGCCTGGGCATAACGCGCAGCGGTAATGCCCTGGTAGTCGACGCCACCGTCCTGATGCCCTTCGGCAAAGTTCGGCACTCGCACCAGATGAGTCGCATCGCGGTGCAGCACATAGGCGTTGGTATAGGTCGATACATCGCTTTGATACAACCAGAAAGCCTTATCAAGCTCATACAGCTGCACATTGGCGTCCGCGCGATATGCCGGCGACAGGTTATCCGCGATCAGCAGCGCCTGAGGCGTGCTCAACCGGAAGAAGTCGGCATTGCGAATATCGTCGAAGTCGGCGATGGCAGCAGTCGTTTCAAAGTCGGTGTAGACCATGTCCAGCAGCGAGGTTGTAACCGCACTGCCCTGCAGCCGCAGGACAAAACGATCACCGGCCGCGCCGTCGTTGTTCAGGCCGGTCACCAGCAACTGCAGTGCACCACTGCCGGTTTGCTGCGCACCCAGCTCAACGTCCTGCGCATGCAGATCGGCAGCGACACCCAGTTGCGCATCGGCAACCCGAATAGCCGAGCCAGCCCACAGACTCATGGTCGGTGTTACCACCTGCCGCAACTCGATAACCGCCGGCGTGGCAGTGCCATCGCGCCAACCCGCATTGGCGGTCAGGCCGCCTTCTGCCACGACCACGTCACCCGTAGTATCAAGCAAGCTATCAAGCAGCACCTGGCCACCGGCCAGCAGGCGCTGGAAGCTGATGTCTTCATCGGCGCTCCAGTCCTGGTCGCCGCCGCTGGTGCTCTCACCAACCGCTATCGCGCCCAGTGCCAGCAGGTTGATGTCCTGCTCGGCAATCAGGTTATCGAACGACAGGTGGTGACCGTCAGCGTCAATCTGCCCCAACGCTGTGCTCACCGTCCTGGCGCGGATGTCACCAGATGCGGTCAGGTGAATATTGCCGCTCAGCGACTCACCCTGGTAGGGCACGCCGGTAGAGATAATGTCGTTGCCGACGGTAATGTCGCCGTTTGCCGCATCCAGCAGAATATTGCCTCCGGCCACGACGCTGTCGTTAATGTTGATGTACTCGCCGGAGGTGATGCTCACATGCCGGCCGGCCGTCACATTGGCCAGATCAACAGAGCCGCCGACCACAAAGGTCAGATCACGGCCCGCTTCTGCCGACCCACCCAGACTCATATCCTGTCCGATACCGACAGTCAGGTCGCGGCCAGCCTTCAACGAGTAGGTGCCACCGTAGCGAACCGTCGGCATCAGCAGGTTGCCGTTGGCCAGGATGGCCACATCTCGGGCAGCCTCGACCATCAGGCCGGTGATGTTGCCGTCGCCCTGCCCCGCATCACCGGTTGCCTGCAGGAACACATCGGTGCCGAGACTCTGGGCTCGACCAAAGAACAGGTTGCGACCGATCATCCGGACTTCACCTTCGGCCTCGGCATTGCCGCCAAAAACGTCACCGTCGGTTTGTACCAGCAGGTCTGCTCCCGAGTAGAGATGGGCAGGAACCAGCACATCGAGGGCCTCGGCGTCGGCCAGTTCGCCGAAGCGGATGGTTCCGAGCGAGCCAGCTTCGGTAGTCAGCGTCAGGTTGCCACCACTGCGACCGGTCCCGATGGTCAGGTCGCCGAAGGTGTGCGCATCAAGCGTCGAATAGGCCTCAACATCCCCCAGCAGAGCGGAACCGGCCTGCAGGTCAACCCATTGCGTCCGGCTTGTCAGCTGCTCGGCGGCAAACAGCGCGCTGGCTGCCAGCGACAGGGTGCCGGTAATGCTGTCGACACTGCCCAGATCGGCGCTGCCAACGTCGAACACCACGTTGTTCTCAACGATGGCCTCGGTGCCTTGCCAGTCACCAGCGCCGTTCACAGTCAGATCGCCGCCGATAATCAGGCTGCCATACTGCAGCGCAGTACCGGCAGCACCACGATGCTGCAGCAGTGCGTTGCCATCGACCTCGGCGCGGGTCAGACCCAGTTCACCATCAACCAGCAATTCGAGGTTACCCGCCGTATACAGCGAGCCGATGTCCACAGCACCGCTGGCATCAACGACCATGTCGTCGTTACGCGCCCAGATTTCGGTCGCAGTCAGACTGCCACCGGTGAAGTCGAATGACTGATAGGCATCCAGCGTACCGGCCGACAGCAGCCCGCCATTGTTGCCCAGCACCACGTGACCGTCCTGCGCCAGCAGGCTGCCGATCGACAGGTCGTTACGGTGTTGCAGATAGATATCGCCACTCAACGCCTCTACCGACGTCAGCTGCGGCAAGTCGACCAGCAAGGCAGTGGTCTCGCTACCGATGCCAAGCCCCGCCTCGATCTCGGCGATGCCTGCGTGCGAACCAGTGAGGTTGACCTGGCCGTCGCCGTTGCCGCGTACGAAGCCACCAGCCTTGAGCAGGAACTGGGTGGCGGCGGTACCGGTATTTTCCAGCAGCCCCAGATGCATGTCGCCGACAGTGGTCAGCGCCAGCGTGCCGCCGGCACTGAAACGGCTGTCGTCAGCCATGTCCAGGCTGCTCGCCAGCAGGGTCAGATTGCCATCTGCCTGCGCACTGCCGGTCAGGATCGCATCAGACAGCGTATTGATCAGCAGATTGCCGCCCGCCTGGGCCTGCGCGACGGTGATGTCACCCTGGGCATCAAGCTGCATGTTGGCACCTGACTGCACATCACGCACCTGCAGATCAACAGCGCTGCTCAGGCTCAGATCACCCTCGGCAGCCAGCTCGCCAACCGACAGGGCTTTGCCGCTGCTCAGGTCAGCATCGCCGCCGGCATAGCCAGACAGCTCACCCGCACTGGCAGACTGCAACTCGATCTGCAGCGCGCCGTCGACGCCCCGAATGTCGTCCCTGGCAACCAGGTGGATGTTGCGGCCACTGACGCTCACCTGATCGAGCACACCGATCAGACTGCCGTCGATGGCGTCCAGATGAATGTCGCCTACAGCAAACACCTGGCCAATCTCGAAGTCGCCATTGGCCCAGCGCAGCGCCACATCCTGACCTGAGGATGCCGCAAGCAGGCGCCCGCCGACATTCAGGGTCAGCATGGTGTCTACACTCTCGCCTGTGCCCAGACTGCCGGTGCCCGCTTGCAGGGTCAGATCCTGACCAACCTGGAACTGGCCAAAGCCACTGCCCTCTGCGGCCAGAATGCTGCCGGCTGCGGCCAGCCGCGCATTCTCTCCGGCACTGACCGAGCCAATCTTCAGGTCACCCGCCGACTGCAGATACAGCGATCCGGTCACGTCGGCATCAAAACGCTCGGATGCCTCTACATAGAAAGGTGCAGTTCGGCTAACCGACAGACTGACCACTTCACCGGCATCATTGCGGTTGAACACCACATCACCCGGTGCATTGGCCAGCGCCAGCGCGGCAGCCTGCTCGGCACTGAGTGCACCGGACTTGAGGTCTGCCAGATCAATCAGCAACGCATCAGCCAGCTGACCAACATCACCGGCAACCTGCACAGTGACATGACGCCCGGTCAGGTTAGGCTCGGCAGAACCCACAGAGGTGCCCGAAGACGGACGCAGCGCCGCCAGCTCGATCGCGTACAGCAGTTCATTCTCGGTCCAGATCGCGTCACTGGTAAGCGACTCGATCTGCGCTGCCGATGCCGTGTAGGCAAACAGCGCGTCATAACTCTGGAATGCGCTCTGCGACCGCCAGTCGCCCGCAACATTATTGCTGAAGAAGGATTCCAGCTCGGCAAAGCGTTCGCTGGCAAACTGTTGCACCTGCGCATCAGTCAACCCGGAGACACCCAGCTTCAACTCAGCCAATGGCCGCATGAACGCCAGATTGCCGGCATCAAGCACAAACTCCGAGCCGCTGACGCTGCCCAGCGCCTTTAGCTGCCAATATTCACGGTAGCTTGCATCCACCAGATCCTGGAACGGCTTGACCGAGGTGGCGTAAATATTATCTTCGGCGCCATAGGCTTCGGTCAGTCGCAGTTTCTCCCAAACCGCCTTGCGCTGGGTTTCATCCAGCGTGTCGGAGGCGAGGCGACGACCTGCATCGTACAGAGAGCCCTGCTCAACCCGCAGCCAGACGTCGCCGGTTTCCGAGCGGATACTGCCGACCCAGCTGTCGCCTTCGGTTTCGTGCAGGTAGATACCGCGATTGGCAGTAGCGTTAAGTACCCCGTGCTCAACACCGCCATTGAGGGTTGAAACCTCTTTGGCATGAACACGCAGAGCCTTGCCGCTCTCGCCAATGCCGCCCGACAGGCTGGTCAGTGTAATGTTGCGGCCGCGAACGTGCGGGGTAGCAGCAGCGGTTTGCTGGCTGCCAAGCAGGTCACCGGAAGCCGAAATAACCACATCGCCACTGCCGTTACCGGCATCAACACGCTTGATAATGGCATCAGAACCCAAGTTCAGGTTCACACCAGCCGAGCCGGCCTGAACGGTCAGGGTACCGCCCGGCGCCAAACTCGCGGAGAAGCGATTGCCCGCGTTACCGATCTCGCCACCGGCGTTAAGGGTCAGATGCCCGGTATAGACGCTGCCGTCAGGCATATCGATGATATCGCCACCAGCCGTCAGCGTAGTCGAGCCGCCCGGGTTATTCAGACGACCGCCCACATACAGGTCGTTGAGTGTGGTCGCTTCAATCAGCCCTGTCGCGTTTCCGATAAAAGCAATCTGGAACGGATTATCGGCCTTGACCGAATGGCGAATAGTGATCGATGCGTCGAGCGGGAAACGATAGTTCCACTGCGAGTAGTACTCACCGGCGCGATCGCCGCTGGTGTACTGGCCACTGGCCTTGAAGCCCCAGTTACAACCGGATCCCAGGCTTTCACCGCAACCGTGGTAGTTGACGTTGAAACCTTTGAAGTTGCTCAGCGAACCACTGATATTCTGCTCATACACGCCTTGCGAAGCGTTCCCGTAAACCACGTTTCCGGTGCTGACATTCCAGGGATCATTCGGCTGCCCTGACGGGTAGACCCACGCCCAGTCGCTGACATAGTAACTGTCGCCGTCGTAGCTGTATGTGCGATGGAGTGATGCCTGCTGACTCCACTCATAGCGCAGATTCGTACTCGGTGAATACGTTGCACTGCTGGCCGAGGAGCTGCTTACCAGGTAGGCGTTGGAGATAGAGGTGCCGCCATTGCGGTTATCGAAAACCGACAGACCGCTGCCCTGGGTATGCACATACCAGGACGTGGCGTGCTGGCCGGCGACTGGGGCCTTGAGCGTATCGACGATCTGTACGATACCCACCGATCCCGCGCCGGTATCAATGGCACCCAGCTGCAGTTGAGCCTGCGACAGGTTGTCGATACTGACCTGACCGTAGCCGTTGTTGACCTCAATCCGCCCCAATGGATTGGTACTGATGATTCCGCCCTTGAGGTAGACGTAACCGCCACCCGAGGCGTTGACGTCATCGACCAGAATGCGTTGATTGACAAAGTCGTACTTGGCACGAATCAACGAGCTGCCACCGGTCGCGGACAGGTATTCCAGCGGGATGTCGACCGCAGAAACACAGGTATTGCTGGCGCAGTAATGGCTGGCAAGCCAGTTGTCGAGGCTGGCACTGACGGTCAGGGTGCGGCTGGTTGCCTGACCACTGGAAATGGTGCCGTTGATGTCGATATAGCGGGCCTGAATACCAACCTGACCGCCGACTATTCGTTTGCTGGCAGCGCTGCCGCTCAGATCAGCCGACGCATAGCTGGCGGTGCTGCTGTGAAGATTGCGCTGGCGCAGAATCGGCATCCAGGACGCAGCGTTATCGATGCCACGGAACTGCCACGCCAGCCCGGTGTAGGACTTCCCGGTGCTCTCCGAGCAGTTACTGCCGCTGCTTACCGACGCAGGCAGACACCCTCCAAACAGAACATCACTGCGACCGGACTGTCCACTGCTGGGCGCTCCCTGCAGGAGCAGCCCCGCATTGTTGTTCGACAGTCCACTGCTGCCGTAAACATAGTTGGCAATCAGTTCGATGGCGACAGTGGTGGAACCGGTCACGCCGGCGAAGCTCTTCCACTCCGAAAGCGGGTTTGAGCCGACAGACCAGTAGCCGTTCGGCTGGAAGACCGACATCGAGCCTTCCGGTACCTCAACCAGCACCTGCTGGCCGAAGGTAGCGCCGAACTGTCCGAGCGAGCCCTTGGCATTGGAGATATGAACCAAACCACCCAGGTTGTAGATATCGCCGGTCAGGAAAATGGCCGGGCCATAGCTGACGTTGCCCGAGTAACCGCTGTAACTGTTGTCAATGCGCACCTGGGCTCGCCGATCAGCGTTGACCTCATTGATGGTGCCACTGGAGAAGCGCGAGCGATCGGCTCCCCCGGTGAACAGCACATGGCCGCCCGGCTCATCCGGAATCAGCACGTCACCTACCAGCAGATACTTGCTGCTGCGGTTGGTCACCTGGATCTTGGGACCGCCGTTGGCCGTCAGGGTACCGGCGCCCGATAGCCGGTCGGCATTGACGGTGATATTACCGCCTGCCGCCAGCATGGAACCCAGCTCCACCGAACCGGTGGCCGAACTGGAAATGGTACTGCGCAGGATCTGCTTGGTAACCGGGTCAATACCCGAGTAACTGTCAAGGAAATCAGTCGGAACAAAGCTGCTGGTGCTGAGAACCAGAACCGGCAAACCGGCACTCTGGGTCACATTACCGTTGGGCGCGATATCGATGATCAGCTCGTTATAACGGCCGGCCAGGAAGTTACCATCAAGATGGGCGAAGCTGTCGCGCACGACATTGGTTCTGCTGTCACGGTTGGTAACCGGGATAAAACCGAGCTGATAACCTCGCGCCTCGCCATCGGCGAGCGCGGCGTTAAGCCCGTTGTAACCGCCTGCGGTGATGTTGCGGGCGGCAAGAACCGAAGCACCCTGCTCAACGGAAACGCCGGCAACGTTAGTGATCAGACTCTCGGCGCGCGCATCAGGCACCGCAATAATACCGCGCACGACACTGTGCGCTACGGTATCGGCATTGATGCGTGTCTGCCACAGCCCCTCGGGATCACGGCCTGCCGACAGATCGATATTGCCCAGCGCAGACAGCGTCGCGCCCTCGCCTACGGACACGGATTGCTGGCTGGCAATATCGGCCTTGGCATTCGCGACACCGACACCTGCTGCTCCCCAGGTGCTGACCAGGGATTCGATAGCTGACGACGATAGGGTGTAGGTACCCAGACCGATCTGACCATAGGCCGTGAGGGTTGCCCCATCACCCACGTTGACCGCATTGGTAAAGCTGGCATCGTGAACGTTGTCCGCACCGCCGCCGGCAATCGCACCACCGGTGCTGAGCGTGACACTTTCGTTTACCTCATGGCGAGTAAAGGCACGGGCAATCAGCTTGCCGTCATAATCGCCACCGGCCAGTCCGGCAACCAGAATTACCCGTTCGCCGATATCCACCAGCGAATCAGCCGTCACATCAGACCGATTGGTGACCGCCTGGCCGCTGATCACGCCGCCACCGGCACCGCTGGCAGCAGAACCAAGATGACGCGTGTAGATATTGGAGTTGGCGCTGAGCAATGCGTCCTGCCCAAGGTACAGTTCGGCATCATTACCGATCCTGGCTCGGGTAGTGACTGTCACCTCATTATCGGAGCTGGCGCCGCTGCCGCCGACTACCGCGGCGTTGACCGAGTTGGCATGGGTCCCGTAAAGGGCATTGAACTTGGCGGTAAGCGCCAGGCTATCGGCAGCAATGTCAACGGCTTTGCCGATCTCGGCATACACGTTCCCGGTAGTGCGGGTCCGGGAGATGGTGGCATTGCCCGCGACGAGACCGCCGCTACCCGCGATGCTCTTGGCCTGATTGATGTCCTCGCCGTCGGCAGAGACGACCAGATCAGTCAGCAGCGACGCGCCCTGACGATCATTGGCGCGATCACCCAGCTTCGCCTCGGTGGTGGTTGTCGAGCGCGCCTCGGCAACAGATGCCCCAACCGCCAACCCACCGACCGCAATCCCGGTGGCTTCGGCGTACTGTTGGGTTTCGCTACGGGCATCGATTTCAACCCGCCCGGAGGGCAGTTTGAGGTCAGTTCCTGTGGTAGCGCTGACGGTAGAGCTGTTAACCGCCTCGGCAACCGAACCATTGGCAGAGAAATACAGGCCGCCACTGCCGGCAACCGAACGCGCCCGGACCGCTGCCTCGTCGGAATCAACCTCGTTACCGCTGCGCTGGTTATCCAGTTTGGCAGCGACCTTGAGACCGCCGGTGCCCTTGATATCAACTGCATTACCCAGCTTGGCCGTGACCCGAGTGCTGCCTTGCGCCCGGGCGTAGGAGGCACCCACGCCGGCACCTGCAGACACACTTGCGCCGATGGCACTGACATCAATCTGCGGCGCTGCGGATGCCTGCACTGTCACGCCGCCGGCCTTGCCGTCCAGCATGGCACCATCACCCACTTCGGTGGCAACCCGGGTACTGTCGATACCCAGCGCCGCGACGGCGGTACCTGCGGCAAACAGACCACCCGCCGCACCAACCGTATCTACGCTGAGCAAACCGGCACCATTGGCCGACAGACTGATGCCGTTGGCCGTCAGACTGCTGCCTGCCATCACGTTGACACCCACAGTGCTGTCGCGCAGACCGGTACCGATAACCAGACCAGCTGCCACGGCGCCCAGAGCGGCACCATCGGCCTTCACCGAGAGTCCCAGGGTATCTTCTGCAGTCGCGCTGAGAGCATTGCCGTATTGCTGGTCACCACCCAGATTGACGCCGATGGTGTTGTTCATATCGGCAACCGATACCGCCGCACCAATACCGGCGGCAAATCCCGCAGCGCCGGTGTAACTCTCGACCTTGACTGCAGGCTCGCCGTTAAGGGCCATGCTCTTGGCCGTCGCCGACAGCGAAGCGGCACGTACGGTCGCATCGACCTCGGTACTCACCCGGGCATTGGACAGGGTATAGGCCACCGCAGCGCCCACTGCCGCGCTGCCTGACAGCTGAGCGGAGCCGGTGAGATTGCGCGTTGCAATCGAGTCGAGCGCGCTAACCGTGACGGCTCCCTGACTGTCAACACGCCCGCCCTTGATGCGGGCCAGCGTCTCGTGGGAGTAGGTGGTGCCTGCCTTGAGGCGATCCGCACTTGAGCCAATCCGCCCGCTTTGATTGAGCAGATTGGTCTCGTCTGTGTTACTGCGACGCTCGATGACGTACTCACCGGTTGCGCTGTCATACACCACGGTGTCATAGCCGGTCTCGGCGGTTTCCCGACTGGTGAAACCGTCAACCATGGACAGCGTACCGTTACCGCCACTGTCCAGTTCATCCAGCGGATCAGTGCCCTCGACCGAGGTCGCGCCAGACCCCAGCATCAGCAGACCGACACTGCCACCCAGCGCAGCACTCCCACCCACGCCGCCCGTGACGGTGTAAAGCTGCACATCCACATCGCGCGCAGCGGCCACTTTCACGGCTCCGGTGGTATACACCTGTGAATCAAGCAGCATCGCGCGGGTTGCATTGTTGGCTACCAGCACGTTGGCACTGGCGCCGAGCGACACACCACCGATAGCGGCAGAGCCGGCGTTGCTCAGAGCAATCAGCTTGTCGTATGCGTCTACAGTAAGACTGCCGGCCCGACTTGCCGAGGTTCCCAGATCCAGCTTGCCGGCTCCGACTTCGGTGACGTTCTCAACGATAAATACGTTCACCGAGCCCGCCATGGCGGCACCGCCACCGCTGACGCTGACACTGTTGCCGAGCAACCGGGTGACGCTATCGGCCTCGACACTGATTGCGCCGGGGCTGGTGATCCTGGTGCGCGCCTCGGTGCTACCCTGCTGAGCACCCAACCAGGCACGCACGGTGCTGCGGTTGTAGCCCACCGCCACGCCGGCACCGGCGCCAACCGCGCCGCCACTGGCGGTATCTGCGCTTGGCGCCAGACTGTTGATCGCATCCGCACTCACCTTGAGGCTGCCCACGGTCAGGTCGCTGCCGCCGTCGACCAAAGCCTCGGTATTACCCTCAAGCACCAGCACTGCGGCGCTGCCGGCTACACCGACAATCGCACCGGATGCACTGACAACGATATTGCTGGCGGAGTTGGTGGCGCTGGCATCGACATCCATCGCGCCGCGACTGGTGACCTTGGCGCCACGCACCCGGGCAGTAACATCGCGACTGATAACACCGGTATCTGCGGTCACAGCGACCGCTGCAGCGCCAAGCGAAAGCGCCGCGTTGAGCACACCACCGAAGCTGTAGCTATGGCTGGCGGCGCCCACGCTGACCTGCTGATCCGCTGCAGCGCCCGCATTGGACTGGTTGATCTGCGCATCATCAATCGCCGCCAGTGTGGAGCCACCCAGTACCTGAGTATTGCTCACACCACCAACCGAGGCGCTGGCCAATGGGACCAGAGATACGGCAGCACTGACACTGGTCTGACCGGTCTGCTGCAGCGATGTGGCTCTTACCGCCACCCCTTTGACCAGCTCGGAGCCAGTCTGCAGATTGAGCACAGGATTGAACTGTTCGGCATCAGCCCAGGCATCGGTATCCGGCGCATTGGCTACTTCGCCGTTATCAACCGACACGCCGGCACCCAGTGCCAGCGCGGTTACCTCGGTTGTCGCACCGCGAATCGCTGCTTCGGTTTCGCTCTGCAGCACATTCACTGTTACCAGACCGGAGACAGCCGCGTTGCCGCTGCCGGCGACAACACCGGCATAGGAATTGACGGTGTCATTGTTGAACGCCGTCACTGCGACGTTGTTGCGGGCCAGAATTGCCGCACCACCATCGATAAGCGCGCGCGCGCGGGTATCCAGAATGCTGGTTGAGATACCCCCATTTACCGCAGCGGTACCGGAGAAGCCGCCGGAGACCGAGATGGTATTGATCTCGGCATCCGACTCAGCCTGCACCGCCAGGTCATTCAGCGTGAATCCGCCGTCCGCATGGCGGCCGGAGACACGGGCTTCGATATCGTTGTTGATGCGGTTCACCGCCGTCGCGACGCCGACGGCGACACTGCCAGCGGCTGCAATGCCACCCGACAGCGAATTGATGCTGGAGGCATCACGCGCCTTGACCAGCATCCGGTCCGCGTCACCGCCACTGTTGAGCACCCGCGCATAGGTACGCGCATCGATATTGTTGCTGGTGTTGGAGAAAACGGCAGCGGCAGTGCCCGCACCGGCACCGCTGAGCGCCAGGGTATCGATGTTGGCTTGGGTGAGCGCCTCGACACGGGCATCGGCGCCACTCTCCAGATCCACAGAGCTGTCGCTGATCCAGGCCTGACGCACCTGAGTAACCGTGCTGACTGCGACCGCTCCGGCGCCGGCACCGCTGCCGGCGCCCTGCACGTTACCGGCGAGGGTTTTGATATCGACCTCGCCGCGAGTTACCTCGACCGTCAGTTCACTGGCACCGTCGATATCGCTGTTTTCAATGCTGGCAGACTCTTCGCCAGCCACCACGTTGACCGCGATGGAGGCGCCGACTGCGGCAGTGCCGGCACCGCCGCCACCCAGCGCGGCGGAGCGTATCAGCGCATCACCGCCACTGCTCAGATTCAGGGTTCCGGTCAGTGCGATGGCCGACTCGTCAATCTTCGCCACTCGTTTGGCAAGGATGATGTTATTGACGTTCGCGGCCCCTACCGCAGCGGTGCCGGCGCCATTGACAACCGCACCAAGGCCCCAGATGGTGCGGTCCCCTTCCGCTGCAGACAGCGACAGGTTACCCACGTTGTCGAGCTGGCTATCGAGAATCTCTGCCCGCTCCTCGCCATCCAGAATATTGGTGGTGGTCGCGCCGTTAACGGCTACCGTACCGGCACCGCCACCGGCAACAGCGATCGAATAGATCGCCTGCTGCACACCGCTCTTGAGGCTGACATCGGCAAAGCCATCAATCAGGCTGCCGCCTCCGATCACTGCGCGGCGATCAGCGGCAATGCGGTTGACCGACGCAGCAAGACCCACCGCAGCGGTACCGCCTCCGGTAATCGAACCGGCCAGCGAAGCGATGGTCAAGCCCTGACCTGCGCTGGCATCCAGTGACAATGTCTGGTTGCTGCCGGCAGCGTTAACGGTGCTGCCGAAAATGCTGACTTCGTCCCTGCCGTTAATGTTGTTGGCCGCGAAGGAGCCACCCACGCCCGCGGTCCCACCACCAGCGGCATCGATACCGATGCTCCAGATTTCGCCATCCAGGGCCGATGTCATAGCAGCATTGCCGCTGAGATTGACAGTGCTGTTGCTCAGTTTTGCTTCGCGTTCGGCGTCAATCAGGTTGACCGCCACACCGGCGCCAACGCCGGCAGATCCCCCGCCGGCAGCCAGGTTGAACGCCAGCGACCAGATGCTGGCACCGAGATTCGGCTGACTGGCGGAAATGGTCAGATTTCGTGCGTTCAGCAGCGCCGAGCTGAGCTCTGCGGTGGTCGTGTCGGCAATGCGGTTGTAGGTCATGGCGGCACCGACTCCGGAGCCGCTGGCGGAGACCGAACCGGACAGCGCAGCGGTAATGATTCGGCTCTGCTGCGCAGCACTGAGTGTGGCGTCACCGGTCAATTCATAGGTGCCACCGACGATATTCGCTGTCGCGCTTTGCTGCATGTCGTTGATGCTGAATGCCGCACCAACGGCAGCCGTGTTACTGCTGCCGGCAATACTGCCGGCCAGCGAGTAGAAGCCGCCGGTTTTCAGCGCCTGAACCGTCAGATCGTCGGCGTTCAGGGTGCGACCGGTCATATCCAGCTCGGCGGATACGGAGCCGCGGCCGATCAAGGCCGTAGCAGAGCCGGCAACAGCAATATCTGTGGCCCCCGCGGCGCCAATGGTGCCGGCGAGAACATCGGTTTCATTGCGTGCGACAACCGCCAGATCACCGGTCAGGTCAATATCGGTGTTGGCGACATTGGCACTGTAATCACTGCCGTTGTACACCACGCCAATGGCGCCACCCACAGCGGCCTTGCCACCGGTGCCGGCAACGCTGCCGGCAATCGCCAGTACCGCCTCACCCGCGATATCACCGCTGTCGAACAGGTTACGCGTAGTGGTATCGGCAGTGCTTGATGTCTCGTCGGTATTGGTATCAATACCGTCTTCACTGAACAGCTCATCGTTGGTCTCAGCTTCCACCTCAATCTGTGAGGTAGCGTTGCTGCCGGTCATATCGAGACCGGTTTCACTGAGCGTGGTGTCTGCGCTGGCGTCGTAGTTGAAGATATCGTTCAACGCGTCGCCACCCGGCACACTGGCTGCAGCAACTGTCACGTTTGCACCAGTCAGCGAGGAGTCATTGCTGCCTGTCTTGTCGACGTTCGCCTTGACCTTGTTGTTCATCACCACGACGAACAGCGAGCCGGCACCGGAGCCACTCTGTTGTCCGGTACTGGCAGCAACAGCCAGCGCACCGGCCAAAACGCGAGAGGCACTGTTGGCCTTGACTTCCAGGCTGTCAAAATCGGTTGCGGAGCTGCCCAACCACTCGGCTTCCAGCTCGTTACCCATAATGGCCAGCACCATGGAGCCACCGCCACTGCCGCCCTTGTCCTTGCTGACAGCAAAGGCACCACCGCCCAGCAGCGAGCGGGAACGATCGTAAGCGTTGACCCCAATGACGCCTGGCGCTGCAGCGCGCTGCTCGATCTGGCTATCGATTACCGCGGCACGGGTCTTGTTATTGAACACCCCGGCCGAGCCGGAGAGCGCGACCGCGACATTAGTCTCGCCACCGGCCGCGACTGACAACCCAAGCCCCATGGCGATCTGATCGCCACCACTGGCAGCCTGCACCTTGAGCAGATCGTTGCTGCGCAGAACGGTGTCCTGCATCAGCGCTTCGGTGACGTTTTTGAGCTGATTGAACGCAACCGCACCGGACAGCGCCGCGCTGTGCTGGCTCTTGTCGCCGCCCGACAGGGTCAGGGCACCGGCGCCGGAGCCACTGAACTGGTGGGTCTGGTTCAGCGACAGCACATTGACCTTGCTGCCGGCGGCATCCCGCGGATCCAGCACGATGTTGCCCAGGTGAGCGCGGTTCTTCTGTCCCGATACGTTGACGCTGGCAGAGGCGGCAGCCGCGAGGCTCAGGCCTTCCTTGGTAGTACCGTCACTGCCGTCGCTGCTGCTGTCACCATTGAATGCGGTCTGCAGCTTTTCCCAGTATTCGCCGATCTTGTCCATTGCCGCTTCCCCGGAGGAAACGGCCTTGTCCTTGGCGTTCTGCACTTCGCCGGTAATCAGCGCCAAACCATTGGTGAGCGAGGTCTTGATCGCCTCGCCGAGGCTACCGGCCTTCTCCTGCGAGCCGGCATCGGCACCGCCACTCTCGCTGGCGACCTCGTCCTGCTGGGCCTGTTCCTGCTCGGAGCGCGCCAATGCACCGGCAATCGAGAAGGCACCGCTCTGGCCAGAGCTCTGCGCACTGAGCGTCAGATCGTTAACCAGCCATGTACCCTTGCTGCTGTCGTTCAGGCCGTCAGACAGATAATCCGGACGCCAGCCCTTATTGTCGCCCACCAGGGCATAGACGTCGGTATTGACGACGTTGACTGCAACACCCGCACCAACACCGACGTTTTCGGAGGCAGCGATGGCGCCGGCGGCGCTCCAGAGACCCAGTTGATGCTCTGCATCGATATTTACGGTATCGGCAGTCACATCGGTGCTGCTGTGGATCGAGCCATGCACGGTGCTGTCCACAACGCTGACGACGATCGAGCCGTTACCGGCAACACTGGCCCCCTTACCCGCAGAAGGGCTGACCGCGATGATCAGTTCGTTCTGCAGCGCCTCCACATTGATGGCTTCGGCAGTCAGGCTGCCGTTGGCGCCAATGCCTGCGACTGCCTGATTACCGGTAATCTGGATATTGATGCCGGCGCCCACCGCGCCACCATCCTCACTCGTGGTGCCGAACAGCGCATCGAAGTTCCCCGAGATGGCCAACTGCTCAAGCTGATTGTCGGCGGTCACCTGCAGCGGAGCAGACCACTCCCACCCGAGAGTGCGCAGTGCCTCCCGACGCGCTTCCAGCGCTGTCGTACTGTCCAGTTCGGGCAGCACTGCGGCCAGCAGGCTCGCCCAGGGGGCATCGTCGGTGGAGGTAGCAGTCAGATTGACGTTGTCTCCGGCCCAGGCCAGGGTATCGATGCGGTTCTGCAATATAGACAACGAGCCGGCCATGCCGAGCTTGTCAGCCTCGCCAGTCGAATTGGCATACTGGGTCGCAATCTTGCCGATAACGGCCTGCCCACCCTCAGCAAGCAGTTTCAGGTTGGCATAGACCTGCTTGAGCGAACTCCAGCGGTCCAGCCCCAGCAGCCCGACGGGCTGATCAAAACGCGCACCCACGCCGATTCGGCCGGCGGTTACCTCGGTTCCGTCACCAATGATTGCGTGGGTTTGCTGATCGAGTTCGGTATAGACGGCAGCGACGCTCAACGACACCGCGGCGCCATCGGTGCTGCCATCATCGCGTTTGGCGGAGGCATTGACCGTACTTTCGGCGGCGTTGTGCAGATTCTGCTGCTGTTGCCAGGCCTGGACGGCCAAGTCGCCACTGATGTCGATAACCGGTGCACTGCTACCACCGCCCAATACCGACTTGACGCTGTGGTCGGACAGGGTTACGTCAATTGCCGAGGCCAGACGGAACTTGCTGTCGGTTGTCGGCTTGGCGCCGCCCTCTTCCTTGGACTCGGGCTTGATGCCAAAAAAGTCCTTGAGGCTATCACCGAGGTAGTCGGTAACCGGTTTGGCTACCTGCTCATTGGCCTTTTCCTTGAGCTTGTCCAGATAACCCGGCTCGGAGGCACCGGCAGAGACGGTGACCGAGGTAATCTGCTTGTAGACCACATTGGCTGCATTGACATTCAGATTACGCGCGCCGTCCAGGTCGGCACTGAACTCGGCGTAGGTATCGCTATTGAAGAGCGATACACCAACTGCGGGGCCGCCGGTTGCACCCTCACCACTGGCCTTGAAGCTGACACTGGTCTCCAGCTCCTGCTCGGTCAGCGCGAGTACGTTGACATCCCGGTCCACCGTCAGGTTGGCGCCATCGGCGACCACCGCGCGGGTGTTGATATTGCTCATCGCCATGCCGAACCCAAGACCCATGGTCTTGAGTGCACTGCCTTCGCCATCAACGCTGTTTTCTGCAGCAGCGGTGACCGACAGGCTGTTGTCACTGTGCGCGACTACCGACAAGTCCCGCCCAACATCGAGCGTAGCGCCCGAGTTCACCACGACCTCGGTCAGGCCGGAAATCTGGCCGTAGGCAGCATCGAAGCCGAAGGGAATTTTCTTGCCGAGTACCGGAATGCTCCAGGTGGAGCTGTCTACCGCGCGCTGGGTGGTTGCCCAGGCGGTCAGATCGTTACTGGCGTTGATATTGGCTGTGGCGCCAATATCAACGACAGCGTCGGCCTTGGCGATGTAGGCCGACAGGTTCGGCACCAGCAGGGTCAGTTCGGAAAAGTTGGTCGGTGTTTCCAGAAAGGCGTTGGTGTCTGCCGTTCCGGCGTAGGCCTTGATAGGATCGGCCAGAGTATCGAGCACATTGGCCCAGGTTTCTGCCTCGCTCCAGCCATTGTCGGAAGCCAGCTGGGCGATGTCGTCCTTGAGGTCGTACTTGCTGAGCAGCATGCCGAGAATGTCGCGAGAAACCTCGGCCCGCGCGTCAGCGGTGATGGTGACATTACGTCCGGTGATAGTGCCGTCAACATCAATCCGCGCACCGGCTTCGGCGTACCCGGCCATTTGCCTGTTCAGCCCGTAGGCATCCAGGGTAACGTCGCCGGCGTTGTCACCGGTAGCGTGTCCGGCGTCCAGCACAGCGTTCTCACCGACGATGATTTCGGCTTTGCCCAGATTGGCGGATAACCAGGGATTGGCCTGATACTGAATGCCGGCTTTCAGGTCATCAAGGGTCTGAGCTTCGGCGTCTTCGTCACAGAAGGTACAGCTGATATCACTGAGCGCGTTGAGCGCAATATCGCCCGAGCGACCCGCACCGGTGGCGCGGGTAACCACCTGAGCATTGTCGGCGAGCGTAATTGACGGCGCCTCCAGGGTGACATTACCGCCGTCCTGCCCATTCTCGCCTCGCGTACTGATCAACGCATCGCCATTCAGTTCCAGCGACTTCCGAGCTGCGATCTGAACCTGCGCCCCCGAGTCATCGGCCATCAGCGCAGCCAGCTCGCCGGAGATTTCGACATTGTCAGTCGCGGTGATAACGATTCCGCCATCAGCACGGGCAACCGCGTCGCCAATCGCCAGGCCCTCGGTATTTACCGTGCTGTTGAACACAGTCCGGGCAACGTCGGTGCCGGCCTGCAGGTTGGCAGTGGCCTCAACCAGTACCGAAGCACCGTGGAGGTTGATCGAACCGTTGGTATTGACCATGCCGCGAATGACAATCGCATTACTGCCATCACTGGCCAGCTCGGCGCTGGGCAGCTCGCCGGCAGCCAACCTGGCGACGTAGTCATCGGCCTGACTGTCGGTCACAGCACCATCAACTGCCGCAATCCGGTGCAGCTCGTCCATGGTCGCGGTATTGGGCGTGGTGACGGTCAGGCTGCCGACGTTGACCACACCGGAGGCGCCAACAACAAAGCCGTGCGGGTCGGCAAAGATGATATTGCCGCCCACCTTGCCACCCTTGAGGCCGTTCAGGGTACCGTTGATGACCGCGCGCGAGTCGTGGACGAGGTTGACGAGATTGCTCGCGCCACCGGGCACGTGCAGATTGACCGTATTGCCGGCGTCGACAGTGAAGTTACCGAAGGAGTTGAAGCCGGTTTGACCACGCACCGTTGCGGTGGTGATGTCGGTATTGGCGCCGTTGACCGCAATCGTGGTGGCGGTCTGCCCTCCACTACCGGTGTGCAGCGTGATGTCGTTGGCCAGACTCCAGCCGGGCATCATGCCCGAAGCCAACATCAAAACTGTTAACGGATGACGGTTGAATACAGAAACCTGAGTCGAACGCCCACCCGATTTCTTCGCTTTCCCTGCGCTGGCCATGCCAACCTCACTGTCGACAATAAATTTTTGACAGCGCACTGTAGCAAAACGCTAAGCAATCAACAACGGTGCAAAGGGCGAACCGATGACGCCGAAACCCGGAGATGACGCGGCGTGACAGTAATCTGTCACGCCTGCTTACAAACACCTCAGCGCGAGCGCGTCGGCTTGCGCCCACCACGCGGCTGACGAGCCTGATGCATGGACGGCTTGCGGGCCAGACGCTGCAGTTTTTCCTTGTCGCTGGTTTTCATCGCCGGCAGGGCAATCGGCTCCAGCCCCACTTCCATGCTGAGAGCATCCAGCTCGTTCTGTTTCAGCTCGCGCCAGCGACCGACCGGAAGCTCTGCCCCAAGGAAGACCGGCCCGAAGCGCACCCGCTTCAGACGATTGACGCGCACGCCCTGCGATTCCCACAGACGGCGCACCTCGCGATTGCGACCTTCCATCAGGCAGACGTGAAACCAGCGGTTGATACCTTCGCCGCCGGAAGACACGATGTCGGTAAACTTGGCCGGACCGTCTTCGAGCATCACGCCTTCTTTCAGACGCTCGATCATCTCGTCATCGACCTCGCCCATGACCCGTACCGCGTACTCGCGGTCCATCTGCCAGGAGGGATGCATCAGCCGGTTTGCCAGCTCACCGTCAGTGGTGAACAGCAGCAGACCGCTGGTGTTGATATCGAGACGGCCGACATTGATCCAGCGGCCGTGCTTGAGACGCGGCAGACGATCAAAGACCGTCGGGCGACCCTCCGGGTCATCGCGCGTACAGACCTCGCCCTCGGGCTTGTTGTAGAGCATCACGCGGCGCACAACCTCGGTGCTCAGGTCACGCCGCAGCGGGCGATCATCGACACTGATCTGATCCATGCTGTCGACACGGCAGCCCAGCTCTGCGCGCTGACCATTTACGCTGACGCGACCAGCTGCGATCCAGCCTTCCACTTCGCGGCGCGAGCCCAGCCCCATGCGGGCCAGCACTTTCTGCAGCTTTTCGCCTGCGGCGGGGGCCGCCGGGCTATCGTTTACTTCAAATTCGTCGGTCATTGGAGCACCTCCCGGTGTAGATAAAAGCCGAGCAGGATAACACCGACGCCCTGCGCCAGCTATATCAGTTCACAGGCTCTTCGTCGGAATCATCTGGTCGATCGTGCTCATCGGCGACCGGCACGTCCGCTACCGGCACGTCCGCTACCGGCATGTCCGAGACCGGCATGTCATCAAAATCACTCTTGAGATTGGCTTCCATCGCATTGAGTTCATCAAGCAGATTACGGAAACCGCTCTGCCCCTCTTCTGAATCCAGTGGCTTGAGCGGTTCAACCGGGAGCCAGGGTTCATCCACTGCCCCATCAGCAGACACTGGCTGTTCGCCCTCTCCAGACAACGCCAGCTCGGGCTCCAGGTCCAGCTCATCCATTTCACGCACCGCCGCGAGCGGCGGCAGCTCGTTCAGGCTGCGCAAATTGAAATAGTCGAGAAACTGGCGAGTAGTCGCGTACATCGCAGGGCGGCCCGGTACATCTCGGTGCCCGACGATACGCACCCATTCGCGATCCAGCAGGGTTTTGACGATCTGGGTGCTGACCGCTACACCGCGGATGTCTTCAATTTCGCCGCGGGTGATGGGTTGGCGGTAGGCAATCAGCGACAGGGTTTCCAGCAGAGCGCGGGAATAACGCTGCGGGCGCTCCTCCCAGAGCCGAGCCACCCAGGGGCCGTAAGCCTCGCGCACCTGCAGGCGCCAGCCGCTGGCAACCTCGCGCAGCTCGATCGCCCGCCCCTCGTAACTGGCAGCAATTTTTTCCAGCGCCTTGCGAACGTCGTCAAAACCCGGCATCCGGTCTTCATCAAAGAGTTCACGCAGACGGTCGATCGACAACGCGCGACCGGCAGCCAGCAGGGCGGCTTCAATGATGTGTTCAATCGGCGGCTGACTCATCCTCTCCCCTCGCCTTGACATGAATGGGTGCAAACGGCTCGTTCTGCACCAGATCAACCAGTTGTTCCTTGACCAGCTCCAGCACCGCCATAAAGGTAACAACCACGCCGAGCTTGCCTTCGCTGGCGGTGAACAGGCTGACAAAGGGCACGAATTGCCCTGACTTGAGCCGGTCAAGCACCTCGGCCATGCGCTCGCGGGTCGACAGCGCCTCGCGGGTAACCTGATGGCTTTCAAACATTTCTGCCCGGCGCAATACCTCGGACAGCGACAGCAGCAGCTCCTGCATGCTGACCTCCGGATGGGCACGCCGGCTGGGCAGCTCACCTACCTCGACCCGTACAGCCCAGGCTTCCCTGCCCATGCGCGGCAGTGCATCCATATCCTCGGCGGCTTTCTTGAAGCGCTCGTACTCCTGCAGCCGGCGGATCAGTTCGGCACGCGGGTCGCCTTCGTCATCCTCCATTTCCTCGGGGCGCGGCAGTAACAGGCGAGATTTGATCTCGGCGAGCATCGCCGCCATCACCAGATACTCTGCCGCCAGCTCCAGCCGCACCGCCTTCATCAACTCGACGTAGGACATGTACTGACGCGTTATTTCAGCAACCGGGATGTCGAGAATATCGATGTTCTGCTTGCGAATCAGATAGAGCAGCAGATCGAGCGGGCCTTCAAAGGCTTCTAGAAAAACCTCAAGGGCTTCAGGGGGGATATACAGATCCTGCGGGACCTCGGTGTAGGCCTCGCCGTAGACGACAGCCAGGGGCAGCTCCTGCTGCCGCCCGACACCCCGGGAGCGATCCACCGGGGCATCGGAGTCGGGGCTGACCTCAGCGTCCTGCGTTGGGTCAGCCATCGGTTACTGGCGGTACTGCAGGCCCATGGCCTGACGCACTTCGATCAGGGTGTCCCGCGCGGCGTCACGGGCGCGCTCGGTGCCCTCGTTGAGGATCATGCGCACCGCGTCCGGGTTGGCTTCATACTCCGCCGCGCGCTGCTGAATCGGCTCAAGCTCAGCGCTGATCGCGTCGATGATCGGCTTCTTGCAATCGATACAACCGATACCGGCGCTGCGGCAGCCTTCCTGCACCCAGTCGTGGGTGGCCTTGTCGGTATACACCTGATGCAACTGGTAGACCGGACACTTGGCCGGATCGCCCGGGTCGTTGCGGCGCACGCGGGCCGGATCGGTCGGCATGCGGCGCACCTTCTCGGATACCTCATCGGTGGTGTCGCGCAGGGTGATGGTGTTGCCGTAGGACTTGGACATTTTCTGACCGTCCAGACCCGGCATTTTCGAGTCCGGCGTCAGCAGTGCCTGCGGCTCGGGCAGGATGACCTTGCCGCCGCCTTCCAGATAACCGAACAGGCGTTCCTGATCACCCAGAGTGATGTTCTGCTGCTCCTTCAGCAAGGCGCGGGCGGTTTCCAGCGCCTCGGCATCGCCCTGCTCCTGATAGGCCTTGCGCAGCGAGGAATACAGCTTGGCGGCCTTTTTGCCCATTTTCTTGACGGCTGCTTCGGCCTTTTCTTCGAAGCCGACTTCCTTGCCGTACAGATGGTTGAAGCGACGCGCCACTTCACGGGTAATCTCAACGTGCGCGACCTGATCAGCACCAACCGGCACCTGGCCGGCGCGGTAAATCAGAATATCGGCACTCTGCAGCAGCGGATAACCCAGAAAGCCGTAGGTTGCCAGATCGCGATCCTTGAGCTTTTCCTGCTGATCCTTGTAGGTCGGTACGCGCTCCAGCCAACTGACCGGCGTCACCATCGACAGGAGCAGATGCAGCTCTGCGTGCTCGGGCACCTGTGACTGGATAAACAGGGTTGACGAGGTACCGCTGACACCGGCTGCCAGCCAGTCGATCAGCATGTCCCAGACGTTCTGCTCGATGCTCTGCGGATCTTCGTAGTGCGTGGTCAGCGCGTGCCAGTCGGCAGCGAAGAAGAAGCACTCGTACTCATGTTGCAGCTTCACCCAGTTTTTCAGCACACCGTGATAGTGGCCCAGATGCAAACGCCCGGTGGGACGCATGCCTGACAAAACCCGGCGCTGCGAATCGACAGAACTCAAGGGGAACTCCTGAAAAGACGTATTGAGATGGTTAGCCAGCGGCGATTATACCGATAAAGCGCCAAGCGTCAGCGCCCGACAGCAATCAGTCAAGGTTTTCATCGCGACTCAGACCGAACGGCTCCGGATCACCGCGCCCCTCGCGCAGCAACTCCGCCTCACCGTCAAGCAGGCTGATCACCGTCGTTGGCTCGACCGTACAGGCTCCGCCATCGATGATCAGATCAACCAGTTTGCCCAGCCGATCCCGAATCTGCTCCGGATCGGTCAGCGGCAACGGATCGTCCGGCAGGATCAGCGTTACGCTCAGCAAAGGCTCGCCCAGCGCCTCGAGCAGATCCAGCGTGATCTGGTGATCCGGCACCCGCAGGCCAATAGTGCGGCGTTTGGGATGCAGCAACAGACGAGGCACTTCACTGGTGGCATTCAGAATGAAGGTATAGGGCCCGGGAGTCGCCGCCTTGAGAAGGCGAAACGTCGTGTTGTCGACCTTGGCGTAGACACCCAGCTCGGACAAGTCCCGACAGACCAGCGTGAAGTTGTGCTTGTCATCAAGCTGACGCAGGCGCCGAATTCGCTCCAGCGCGGCTTTGTTGCCCAACTGGCAGCCCAGCGCATAGGCCGAGTCGGTCGGGTAGGCAATCACGCCACCCTGCCGAACGATGTCAGCCGCCTGACGAATCAGGCGGACTTGCGGATTATTCGGGTGGATCTGGAAGAATTGACTCATGAGCCGTCTCTGAAATGGTTTACCCGCAGTTTAGCCGCAGAACACACGATCCTCCCAGACCGGATCGCAATCGGCCGGCAGAGCCGTCATGTTACCCAGGCTGGTCCAGGGCGAATCCGGACTGTGGAAATCGCTGCCACAACTGGCCAGAAAACCGAATTCGACACTCAGCTTGCCCAGATAGGCCACCTGGTCGACCGGTTGCTTGCCGTTCACCACTTCAATGCCCCGGCCTCCGGCAGTGGCAAATTCACGCAGCAACGCTCTCAGCTTGCTGCGGGTCAGCCCGTAATGCCAGGGGTGCGCAATAACCGCTACTCCGCCGGCAGCCCGAATCTGGCTAACGACCTCGGCGACGGTCGGCCAATGCTGGCGAATGTCGCCGAGCTTGCCGGCACCGAGCCACTTGCGGAATGCCTCACCGTGGTCGCGAACATGACCGGCCTGCACCATCCATTCGGCAAAGTGCGGGCGCCCCGGCGGCTGCGACGCATCGCCGCCCGCGGCCTGCTGAACCGCCACCGCGCCATCGAACGCACCAGGCATACGCTTGCCCGCAAGCCGCTCGCTGATCTGATGAGCGCGGCTCCAGCGCCCCTCGCGCACCGCTGCGAGCGCATCCACCATTGCAGGTGCATCGAGGTCAAATCCATAACCCAGAATATGCAATGTGTGGCCAAACCACTGGGCGGACATCTCCACCCCACTGACCCATCGGACACCCAGCGCGCGGGCGGTCGCTGCGGCCTCTGCCTGGCCATCGATACAGTCGTGATCGGTCAGTGCGACCAGATCAACGCCGGCGGCGTGGACGCGCTGCATCAGCGCCTCGGGGCTGAGACTGCCGTCAGAGGCGGTGCTGTGCATGTGCAAGTCGACAATCACGAAAACTCTCCTGGCGGGCCGCTTGACGCCACGGCGGGACTTTCGCCTATTATGCCGGCTATACGCTCAGGCAGGTAAGTCCGCCCGTGAATCAACGCAGCCTGCGAAAGAGTCCGCCGGCTCGCCACCCTGCATTTGTCCGCCCGAATCACACAGCAAGGATTCCGCATGTTCTACGCCATCATGGCTACCGACACCCCCGACAGTCTCTCCGCCCGTCTGGCCGCCCGCCCGGATCATCTGGCCCGCCTGCAGACACTGCAGGAGCAAGGCCGCCTGCTGCTGGCAGGGCCGTTGCCGGCAGTCGACAGCGAAGATCCGGGCAGCGCCGGCTTTACCGGCAGCCTGGTGGTCGCCGAGTTCCCGTCACTGGATGATGCACAGCACTGGGCCGACAACGATCCCTATGTTGCAGCCGGCGTCTACCAGCAGGTCACCGTCAAACCCTTCAAGCGTGTATTTCCGGCCTGATCAAGGATGCTGCCCATGTTACGACCATTCACCCTTGCGCTAATGTTGTGCGGCCTGGTCAACGCCGCGACAGCACAAACTGCCGATACCGTGCCCGAGACAGTCGCACCCGAGACAGCGCCGAGCGCAACGGCGAACAGCCAACAGGACATCGGCACGCTCCAGGCCGAACTGGCCAGTGTGGAAGCTGAACGTCAGCGCCTCGCCGACCAGCTCGCCGCCGGTGGCGAATCGGAAGAGATCAGCCAGCTGCAGGAAGAAAATCAGCAACTGCGCGCGGATAATCTGGCAGCGCGCATGGAGGCCCAGAGCCGCCTGGTCGCGCAACAGCAGCGCTGGTTCCTGGTCGGCGGACTGACGGTTGCCGGCAGCCTGCTGCTGGGCTTCATGCTGGCCAAGCTGGGCCGCCAGAAACGCCGCGAATGGCTGAACTGACCCCTATCCTGATCATCGACGACGATCAGGAACTTTGCGACCTGCTGGCCGACTGGCTTGCCACCGACGGCTTTGCCCTGAGCGCCTGCCACGACGGCCCAAGCGGCCTCCAGGCTGCGCGCTCCGATCACTTTGCCGTCATCATCCTGGACGTCATGCTGCCCGGCATGAACGGACTGGAAATCCTCCGCGAACTGCGCCAGAGCTGCAGGACTCCCCTGCTGATGCTCAGTGCGCGCGGCGAACCGGTGGACCGCATTCTCGGCCTCGAACTGGGCGCTGACGACTATCTGGCCAAACCCTGCGACCCGCGCGAACTGGTCGCCAGACTGCGGGCGCTGCTGCGCCGAAGCCAGCCGTCACAAGACAGCGCCGGCGAGGTATTGACCCATGCCGGCCTGCGCCTGGACAGCGGCAGCCTGATGGCCTGGCTGGACGACGAGCCGTTGCAACTGACGCAAAGCGAAGCACTGATTCTGCGTGCGCTGATGATCCGGCCCGCGCAGGTAGTGGACCGCCAGACCCTCTCGCGCGAGGCCCTCGGCAAGCCACTGGGCGCCTACGACCGCAGTCTCGACATGCACATCAGCAATCTGCGCCGCAAGCTGGGCCCGTACCCGGACGGTCGCCCGCGCATCCAGTCGATCCGCGGACGCGGCTATCTGCTTGGCAGCTGATTTACACAGTCTTTACCCAATACAGGCCGCCGCTGACAAAAGGATCACTAGACTCTGCAGGCAATGAGCGGATTTCCCGGTCAGATATCCACGGAGAACGACCATGAAAAACACCCTGCTTGCTACTACCCTGCTGCTGACTGCCAGCCTGTCTGCCGGCCTGATGGCCGCACCTGCAGAGCCTCGGGACGGTTCAATGCACCAGCGCGGTTTCGAGCGCATGGCTGAAGAGCTGTCGCTGACTGACGAACAAAAAGCCCAGCTGAGCCAGATTCGTGAAGAAGAACGCGCCAGGTTCCAGACCTTGCGCGAGGAAAGCAAGGCGCGCTTTGATGCTGTCCTGACCGCCGAGCAACGGCAAAAGATGGAACAACTGCATGAACAGCGCCGCGAGCAGATGCAGGAACGCCGCGAAGGCCGCCTGTCGCGCGGCGAACCCTGCAACCGCTGAACCTGACCAAGAGAACGCTGCATGCGCCTGTTCTGGAAAGTATTTGCCGTACTCTGGCTGGCAACCCTGCTGGTCGGCGGTTCAGGCTTTCTGGTCAGTCGCGCCCTGCAGCAGGACTGGTTGCTGCTGCAACTGAATCCCGAGCTGCGCGACTTTGCAGCGCAGCTTGCAACCGTCTACGAGCAGAGCGGCCCAAGCGCCGCTCAGCAGTGGCTCGAACGGCAACGCAGCGAACATCGCCTGCGCGCTCGACTGTTTGACGCCGCCGGCGACAGCCTGCTGCCTGGCACCCTGTCGCGCCGGCCGCGGCTACAGGCCGAGTCACACTTACCTCCGGGACCACCAGAACAGCCCCCCGGACCAGGACGCCTGTTTCAGCTGGCCTGGACTACCGACCAGGCCAGCTACATCATCGCCCTTCATGTACCCGCCCCAACCCTGTGGCGAAGTCAACGCACCCCGTTAACCCTGCTGCTCAATATTGGTCTGGCGGTCGTTGTGCTGGCCCTGCTGAGTCTGCTGCTGAGCCGCTATTTGACGCGCCCGCTGGGTGATCTGGGCGCTGCTGCCCAGTCGCTGGCCAAAGGCGAGTTCAATGCACAGCGTCTGCAAAAAACCACGGCTCGTCGCGACGAGCTTGGCGAATTGGCCCGCCGTTTCGAAAGCATGGCCGAGCAGGTCCAGACACTGCTGGACAGCCAGCAGCAACTGCTGCGTGATGTATCCCATGAACTGCGCTCGCCGCTGGCGCGGCTTCGCGTCGGACTGGCGCTCGGCAGCCAGCAGAACCTGCCAGCCGATGACCCGCTCTGGCAGCGTCTGGATCGCGAATGCGACCGCCTGGACCAACTGATTGACGGCATTCTGACCCTCAGCCGGCTGGATACCCGGCGCGAGCCGGCCAGCGCATTTGCCCTGGACCCGCTGATTGCCGGGATTGTTGAGGATGCGCGCTTTGGCGCATCCGATCTTGCCATTGCCCTGAGCGGTGAAACCGGTTTAACGCTCCACGGCTGGCCCGACCAGTTGGCAGCCGCCATCGATAACCTGCTTCGCAATGCTGTGCGCTTCAGCCCGGAGAACGGCGAGATTCAGATCAGCCTGCGCCGCAGCGCAGGGCAGGCACTGATTCGGATTGATGATCAGGGTCCGGGGGTTGCCGATGAATGGCTGGACAAACTTGGTGATCCCTTCTTCAGGGTGCCGGGCCAGAGTCAGGACAGTGGCTACGGTCTGGGGCTGACGATTGCCCGACGGGCCATCGCGCGACACGGCGGCCGTCTGTGCTTTTCAGACAATCCGGCAGGCGGGCTGCGGGTCGACATCAGCCTGCCGACCGTTCAGCACTGAGTCAATCTTGTGCCGGCCAGCGAGTGAAGAACCGATCAACGTCCAGGGCCGGCACCGCCTTGCGTTCTCCGGCAGGATGGCCGACGTAGAGAAAGGCCAGAATGTGCTCGTTTTCCTCTAGCGCCAGCCCGCGACGCACCACCGGGTGATAGGCCAGCGCTCCGGTACGCCAAACCGCCCCCAGCCCCATCGCATGTGCTGCCAGCAGCATGTTGCCGACGGCAACACCGCAGGCCAGATCCTGCTCGATCACCGGCACCTTGGCGTGTTCCTGATGGCGGCTGATGGCCACGATCATCAGCGGCGCCCGCAACGGCAACCCCTGATAGCGCGCCAGCGTATCCGCCGACAGGTCCGGCGTATCGGCCAGCGCGGCCCGGCCAAACAGCTCACCCAGAGCGTCAAGACCGCTACCTTCGATGACCAGAAAACGCCAGGGACGAAGATAGGCATGATCAGGCGCCCGCAGGGCAGCCAGAAACATCGCCTGTTGCTGCTCGGCAGTCGGGGCCGGGCCAACCAGGCGCGGCACGGAAACCCGCTCATGCAGCAGGGTCAAGACATCCACGGGTATCATTCCTCCTCGGACTGGTCCTGCAGTACCTGTTCACGATACTGGCCCGGCGGCAGGCCGAACCAACGCTTGAAGGCACGAAAGAAATTGCTCGGATCGGCAAAGCCCAGCATGCAGGCGATCTCGAACAATGTGAGTTGGGGTTGACCCAGATACTGCAGCGCCAGTTCCCGGCGGGTGCGCTCAAGCAGTTGCTGGAAGCTGACACCCTCTTCCTGCAGGCGACGCTGCAGGGTCCGCGTGCTCATGTTCATGGCACTGGCAACCGTTTGCCGCTTAGGCTCGCCCTGGGGCAACAGGCGGCAGAGTACCTGACGGGTCTGGTGAGTGACAGGGTCGGATTCAAAGCGGGCCAGAAAGTCGCCGGCAAAGCGATCGTGCAACTTGGCCAAGCTGTCATTGGCGGTAGCCAGAGGCGCTTCCATCAACTGACGGGACATAAGCAGCGAATAGCTCGGCGCATCGAACTCCAGCGGGCAATCAAAAAGTGCGCGATAGGGCGTGGTGTCCTGCGGCTCGGGCCGGGCGAAGGTGGCTTTGAGCGGCACAATGGGTTCCGCGGTCATCCAGCGGCAGAACGCCAACGCGTAAGCCATGGCTGCCTCCACGCTCTGCCGCGCTGCGGGCAACCGATCGCCGTGGATGGCAAATTGCAGCCGGCAGGTATCAGGTTCGATCTGCATTACCATATCGGCCGACTCGCCGATCAGCCGCTGATAGCGCACCACCCGGCCAAAGCCTTCTCGCAGCGTGCGACTGGACATCAGCGAGTAACCGACCACACTGAAATGACCTGGCCGCACTACCCTTGCCATGTTCAGGCCGATAGCCGGATTGCCACTGCGCTCGACCGCCAGCTGCCAGACCCGGGTCATGCTGTCCTGGCTGATCCGCGCATCCGGGTCGGTCAGCACCTCGGCATCCAGCCCCAGCTCGCGGAATATTGCAGCAATGTCCAGCCCGTCGACGGCCAAAGCGTGGCCGATGGCAGAAACCCAACCTGCTGATGTGGTCCGTATTGCTCGATCCATGATTTCTCGCCGCTGTGAGCGGATTCAGACGTTCGTTTTTGGTATCCGGCGGACGATCATAGACTAAAAGTGCAGGCGAATAAAAAACCTGCGCAGCTCGACTTGGCCGCGATAGCCATACCCGTCTGCTACTGCATTGTCTAAGCTGATGTCACGCGCCTCAGCGGCCGAGTTCAACCGTTTCTGCCACCTACAGGACCGCTATCATGCCAGCATCCAGCACACCCGAACCGACTCGCTTTCGCACCTTTGCCGAGTTTTACCCCTACTACCTGAGCGAGCACCAGAACGACACCTGTCGCCGCCTGCACTACGCCGGCAGCAGTCTGGTGATCATCCTGCTGCTTTACAGCCTGCTCAGCGGCAATCTCTGGTGGCTGCTGGCCCTGCCGATCGCCGGCTACGGGTTTGCCTGGGTTGGCCACTTCTTTTTTGAACACAACAAGCCGGCGACCTTTACCCATCCCTTTTACAGTTTTCTGGGAGACTGGGTCATGCTGCGCGATGCGCTGACCGGCCGAATCCGCTTCTGAGCGGTGAATCGCCTGAATGTCAGCACAGCGACAGTCACCTCCAGCTATCGCCTCTATGATGCCTGCAGCCTGACCCAAAACAGATAACAAGAGGAGATCCATCATGGGTGAGCAACACGCCACGTTCCGTGCCATGCAGGAAGGAACCGCCGAAGACTGGAGCATCATCTCCGAGCACTTCCGTCCGTTCGCCAAGAATCTGCCCGACCGCATCCTCGCCCACCTGCGCCTGCTCGACGGTGACTACGGCGGATTTCCGATCGATCGCTTGGAACATTCGATCCAGACCGCGACGCGCGCCCACCGTGACGGTCGGGATGAGGAATATGTCATCTGCGCGCTGCTGCACGATATCGGTGACACCCTGGGCAGCTACAACCACCCGGACATTGCCGCCGCCATCCTCAAGCCGTTTGTGAGCCCCGAGAACCTCTGGATGGTTGAAAAGCACGGCGTCTTCCAGGGCTACTATTTCTTCCACCACCTCGGCATGGATCGGCATCTGCGCGACCAGTTCAAGGATCATCCGCAGTATCAGTACACCGCCGAGTTCTGTGCCAAGTACGACGCACCGGCCTTTGATCCGGATTATGAAAGCGAGCCGCTGGAATTCTTCGAACCCATGCTGCGCCGCGTGTTCGCCAAACCGCGCAACAGTATCTACAAGGTCTAGGCGAGCAGCGTGGACGGCGCACGCACCGGGCATTGCGCTACGCCCGGTTACGCGCGGCATTAATCCACACCTCGCCAGCAACTCGCAGCCTGTCCGCGCGGCATTGTCCGCCGTGCGGATTACGGCCTATCATGCCCAGTCACAGACACCCGCTCGGTGCTCTTGCCCGGCCACGGATTCGACTGAACATGATCACCGACACCCACAAACCGCTCGCCAAACCGCCCCTTGAAGGTTATTACTCGCGCACCATTGCCTACCTGTGCGTCGCCTTGACCTTCAGCGCCGTGCTGGTCGAACGCGGCCATCAGCTGGCCTATCTGATCAGCATTCTCTATGCGCTTGCCTATCCGCAACTGGCTCACCTGATCAGCCGTAAGGTCCCGCCCCAAAACTCAACCACCAAGCGCCTTACCCTGCTTGCTCTCGATGCCGTTCATACCGGCGCGTTCATGGCGGTGCTCGGATTCACCGTGGTACCCAGCCTGATGTTCTTTCTGCTGGTAGGCTTCTCCTGCCTGATTGCCGGTGGCTCAACCTACCTGATCGCCGGCAGTCTGCTGACTATCGCCGGCGCCCTGCTGGGCGCGGCAGCCTTTCAGCCACAACTGGTCTTCGCCAGCTCGAATCTGGTGACCCTGGTCAGCCTTATCAGCGGAGGCTTCTTCCTGTTGATCGTCGCGGCATTCGTGCATCGCCAGGGCCGCCACCTGGAACAGGCCCAGCAGCAGCTGCAACGCGAGCAGGAGAAGACGTCACGGCTGGCCGCCAACCTCTCCAAATACCTGTCGCCGCAGGTCTGGGAATCCATTTTCTCGGGTAAACGCAGCGCTCGACTGGAAACACGACGCAAGAAGCTGACCGTATTCTTTTCGGACATTCGCGGCTTCACCGAGCTGGCCGAGGAGCTGGAAGCCGAAGCCCTGACCGACCTGCTGAACAACTACCTGGACGAGATGTCGCGTATCGCCCTGCAATACGGTGGCACCATCGACAAGTTCGTCGGTGATTGCGTCATGGTCTTCTTCGGCGACCCGTCAACACGTGGCGCCAAGCAGGACGCAGAGGCTGCGGTCTCCATGGCCATTGCCATGCGCAAGCATATGAAGGTGCTGCGCCAGCAGTGGCGCAGCCGCGGCATCACCAAGCCGCTGGAAATCCGCATGGGGCTGAGCACCGGTTACTGCACCGTCGGTAACTTCGGCACCGCGACCCGCATGGATTACACCATCATCGGCCGCGAGGTGAATCTGGCCAGCCGCCTGGAGGGCGCAGCCGACGCCGGCGAGATTCTGATCTCGCACGAGACCTACTCCCTGGTGAAGGAACTGATCATGTGCCGCGACAAGGGCCAGATCAGCGTGAAAGGCTTCTCACGACCGGTGCAGATTTACGAAGTGGTCGGGCTGCGCCGCGAACTGGGCGCCGCGCCGACCTATGTGGAGCACGAGCTGACCGGTTTTTCGATGTATCTGGATACCACTCACGTTCGCAACTATGACAAGGAACAGATCATCAAGGCACTGGAGCAGGCCGCCCGCAAGTTACGCGACAAGGTCATTGTCTAGACGGCGTCAGGCCGCCCGCTCCTCAAGCGCGTCGCTCACCGGCTGCAGCATTTGCGCTAGAGCATCATGCCAGCGATAGAGCTCGATATGGCCATCCTGGTGTTCGATCAGCGCCGTACAGGACTCGACCCAGTCACCGCAGTTGAGATAATCGATACCGCTGACCCTGCTGATCTCGGCATGGTGGATATGCCCGCACACCACGCCATCCAGACCGCGCTTATTGCATTCGTGCGCCAGCGCCTCCTCAAACTCGCTGATGAAGTTAACCGCTTTCTTCACCCGGTGTTTGAGATAGCCTGACAATGACCAGTAGCCCAGGCCGAAGCGCGAACGCCAGTGATTGAGCCAGCGGTTCAGAACCAGACTGAACTCATAGGCGTGATCGCCGAGAAAGGCCAGCCAGCGGTGGCAGCGGGTAATGACATCGAACTGGTCGCCGTGGATTACCAGCAGCCGGCGGCCGTCATCGCACTGATGTACCACCTCGTCAACCAGTTCGATATTGCCCAGCACCAGCGTGGAGTAGCGCCGCAGAAACTCGTCGTGATTGCCGGTGACATAGGTTACCCGGGTGCCGCGCTTGCTCATGGTGAGGATACGCCGCAATACGTTGGTATGCGCCTGGGGCCAGTAGATACCCTTGCGCAGCCGCCAACCGTCGATGATATCGCCCACCAGATACAGCTGATCGCACTCGACAGACTTGAGGAAGGTCGCCAACTTGTCGGCCTGGCATCCGCGCGTGCCCAAATGGAGATCCGATATCCACAGCGTCCTGACCCGCTGTTTTTGCGCCTCTGGCAACAACACCGCTGTATTCATGCGCCTGCCTCCTCGGGAAGTTGTCTTCACGCTACCGTCCGGCGGTGACCGGACTGTGTCATCCGGATGACCGCAATATGACAACACCACAGCACCGCAGGAATTCGCCGCTTCGTATACAATGGCGGCCTCCAGCCGTTGCCTTATCCGGACCCACACCATGTTCAAACGCCTGCTGCCGTTACTGTTGCTGATCCTTTCGGGCTGGACCGCGGCCGAACCCTTGCGTACCGGTCTGGTGCTGTCCGGCGGCGGTGCCCGTGGCCTGGCCCACATCGGCGTACTGAAGCAGCTGGAAGAACTCAACATCCCGATCCACGCCATTGCCGGCACCAGCATGGGCGCGGTCATCGGCGGCCTTTATGCCTCAGGCTACAGTGCCGAAGAACTGGAGAAGCTCGCACTCGAACTGGACTGGCAGGATGCGCTGAGTGACTCCCCCCAGCGCGAAGACATACCCTACCGTCGCAAACAGGACGACCGTGACTTCCTGGTCAAGCAACGGCTCACCTTCAACAACGGCGTTCTCAGCCTGCCGCTTGGCCTGCTGCAGGGCCAGAACATGGGAGTGGTGCTGGAAAGCCTGCTGGTCCACACCAATGAAATCGACAACTTCGACAGGTTGCCTATCCCGTTTCGTGCCGTGGCGACCGACATTGCCACAGGTGAAGCCGTGGTATTCGACCACGGGCACCTGCCGCTGGCCATCCGAGCCAGCCTGGCACTGCCCGGATTCTTCGCCCCGGTCGAAGTGGATGGCCGCCTGCTGGTGGACGGTGTACTGAGCAAGAACGTGCCCATCGACGTCGCGCGCGCCATGGGCGTGGATCGGGTCATCGTGGTTGACATCGGCACTCCGCTGAAGTCTGCCAGCGAGCTGACCTCGGTGCTCGACATCATGGACCAAACCACGACCCTGCTGACCCGCACCAACACCGAGAAGCAGCTTGCCACCCTGACCGATCGTGACCTGCTGCTGCAACCGGCGCTTGGCAACATGGGGTTCAGCAGCTTCGCCGACGCACAGCAGGCCATTGATGCCGGCGCCCGCAGCCTCGCCGAGGCCAATGGCGTGCTGGCATTCGTCGCCCCGGACGGTGCCGACAGCGGCGGCAACCTGGCCAGCAGCAGGCCTCAGCGCCAGGCCATCATTCATGCCATCGAAGTGGACAACAGCGGCAAGGTGGCCGACGAGGTTGTGCTCGGCATGATCCGCCAGCCAATCGGCGAGCCTCTGAACCTGGCCCGCCTGCAAACCGACATGGGCACCATCTACGGCACCGACTATTTCAGCCGAGTCACCTACGAAATCGTCCACGACCAGGGCCGCAACACCCTGCTGGTACATACGGCTGGCCGTCGCACCGGCACCGATTATCTGCGTCTGGGCCTGAATCTGGTAGACGACTTTGAAGGCGACAGTCAGTACAACGTTGGCGCCAGCTTTCGCGTCAACGGTCTCAACCCGCTCGGCGCGGAATGGCTGACCCGGCTGCAGGTCGGGTCGGAACAGGAGCTCTATACCGAGTTCTACCAGCCGCTTGACTATGGCTCACGCTATTTTGTGGCGCCCTTTATCGATGCCGAAGCGCGCAACATCGACGTTATCGACGACGACGATCCGATCGTTGGCTACCGTCAGAAACGCTATGGTGCCGGCCTGAATCTGGGCCGCCAGATCGCCAACAGCGGTGAGGTGCGCTTCGGCCTGTCGCGCTACCGCGGCAACTCGCGAGTACGCATCGGCGACCCCGACCTGCCCTCCATCGACTTCAACGAAGCCTTCTACTCGCTGGAGATCGACCGCGACACGCTGGACGATGTGAACTTCCCGCATTCGGGGGAAGAGGCCCGCCTGAGCTGGCGCCAGTCCGAGCCGGATCTGGGGGCCGACGCGCGTTACCAGCAGATCGAGTTCAGGGTCAACAAAGCCTTCGGCTTCGGCCCCAACAGCCTGCAACTGGGCGGTTTTATCGGTCGTACCGACAGTGACGTGGATGTGGCGCAAAGCAGCTTCAGTCTCGGCGGCCCCGGCTGGTTTTCCGGTTTCCGCCAGGACGGCCTGGCCGGTCAGAACTACCAGCTCGGCCGGCTGGTCTATTATCGGCGCCTGGCACCCAGCTACTTCAACACGCTCAGCCTGCCATTCTACCTGGGCGCCAGCCTGGAGTACGGCCGGGTATACAACCGCGACGATGCCGGGTTCGATACCGGTTACTTCGGTGCCGGCAGCCTGCTGATGGGCATGGATACGCTGGTTGGCCCGCTGTTCTTCGGGCTGGGCGTCAACGAAGAGGGCCACGAGGCCCTGTATATGAAGCTGGGCCAGACGTTCTGAACCGGCAGCCCCCTAGCCGCTGATTTCCAGCACCAGTGCGGCACGGATGCAGTGCAACACCCCTTCGTCAACCGGCTCGTCCAGCTCACGCGCCAGGGTTCTTACGCCTGGCAGATCCTCGCCATCGAAATTGAGAAAGGCATCCTGCAACCGCTCAAGCTGAGCGGGTCCGATGTCGATGGCCTGCTCCAGGGTCAGGTTGCCGGTGGTAATCGCCTGCGCCAGCTGACCGTAGACCTTGCGAAGCGGTTGCCCCAGCTGCATGGCTGCCTGTTCGGGGCTCATTCCGGCGCGCACCATGGCAATCGCCTCATGGGCATCACGGGTCTCCTGAGCCTGTGCCGCCGCTCCATCACCGGCCAGAACCTGAAGAAAATCAGCGCCATAGCGCTCAAGCTTGTGCGAACCGACGCCACTGACCAGTGCCATATCCTGCAGGGTAGTCGGCCGCTGACGCAGCATATCGACCAGCGTATTGTCGGTGAAGATGACGTAGGGCGGCACACCGTGAGCGTCCGCCAGCTGTTTGCGCAGGGTGCGCAACGACTCCCAGAGGGCGCGATCAGCCTCGGCAATCACCGGCTTGTTGCTGCCCCGGCTGCCCCAGGCTGCCGGCTTGCTGACATCACGGCGCAGCTGCAGGCTCTGCTCGCCACGCAGCAGCGGACGACAACGTTCGCTCAGGCGCAGGCTGCCATAGCCATCGAGATCCACCTCGACCAGAGCCAGGGCGATCAACTGGCGGAACACCGAGCGCCATTCATTCTCACCCAGTGACTTGCCAATCCCGTAGGTAGAAAGGTGCTGATGACCGGCGCTGCGAATCTTCTCGTTATCGCGACCGAGCAGAATGTCGATCAGGTGACCCACGCCGTAACGCTGACCGCTTCTATAGATCGTCGACAGCGCCATCCGCGCCGCCTCACTGCCGTCCCAGGTCGAAACCGGCTCCTGGCAGTTGTCACAGTTACCGCAGGGTTGCTCCAGGGTTTCACCGAAGTAGCCCAGCAGCGTCTGCCGGCGACAGGTAGTCAGTTCGCAGAGGGCCAGCATGGCGTCAAGCTTGTGCCGCTCAATGCGTTTATGGCGCTCGTCACCTTCCGAGCCGGCCATGATCTGATTGAGCATCAGCACATCCTGCAGGCCGTAGGCCATCCAGGCGTCGGCAGCCAGACCATCACGGCCGGCACGACCGGTTTCCTGGTAGTAGGCCTCAACACTCTTGGGCAGATCCAGATGAGCGACAAAGCGCACATTGGACTTGTCGATACCCATACCGAAGGCGATGGTCGCGACCATTACCAGCCCCTCCTCATTGAGGAAGCGGCGCTGATGCGTGGAGCGCAACTCCTGCGGCAAGCCAGCATGATAGGGCAAGGCAGGCCAGCCCTGCTCGCACAGCCAGGCGGCGGTTTCTTCTACCTTCTTGCGCGACAGGCAATAGACAATGCCGGCGTCCCCCTTGTGCTCGCGCAGAAAACCGAGCAACTGCTGACGGGGCTTATCCTTGGGCACGATGCGATAAAAAATATTGGGGCGATCAAAGCCGGAAACAAAGCAGGCAGCCTGCTCCAGCTTCAGCCTCTGGACCATTTCTTCGCGGGTACGCTCATCCGCCGTGGCGGTCAGAGCCATGCGCGGCACGCCGGGGAACAGCTCTGCCAACTGACCCAGCTGCAGATACTCGGGGCGAAAATCGTGCCCCCACTGGGAAACACAGTGCGCCTCGTCAATCGCAAACAGGGCAATCGGCAAAGACTGCAGAAAATTCAGGGTACGGGGTTTGAGCAGACGCTCCGGGGCCAGATAGAGAAACTGCAGCTCACCGGCGCGCATCTGCCGGGCCACCTCGCGCTGGGCGTCTTCGCTCAACGTGGAATTGAGCGCCGCCGCCGTCAACCCCAGCTCGTTCAGCGTCGCGACCTGATCGTCCATCAACGCGATCAGCGGCGAAACCACCACTGTCAGCCCCTCACGCAGCAGCCCGGGCACCTGATAGCACAGTGACTTGCCACCACCGGTCGGCATCAAGACCAGCGCATCGCCGCCACAGGCCACCTGATCAATGATATCCGCTTGCTGACCACGGAATTCGCCGTAGCCAAACACGTTCCTGAGTTGCTGCAGTGCTTGCTCGCGCATGGGTCTCCTCACCAGATCCGATTCCGTTGATGGGCAGAATCAGCGGCCGCAGAGTATAACGTCTTTGGCAATTGCCCGGGGCATGCGTAAAATGACCGAACAAACAATGAGAGGTGTCCCATGTCCTTCAATGACCAACTCCAGCGCCTGCAAGCTTTTCTGGACGCCGATGACCTGCACGACGAAGCGCTGGACTACATGGCCGCCTGTGGCTACCTGAGCGCACTGGCCATCAGCCCGGAGCCGGTTGCCGACGAGGAGCTGCTGGCCGAGCTGTTCGCCGAAACCCCGCCCTACGAGAGCCCCGCGCAGCAGGACGAGATCATCGGCACCCTGCTGGAGCTCAAGGCCCGCATCGCTCGCGAGCTGGCCAGCGACGAGGATCTCGAACTGCCCTGTGAGCTGACCCTGGGTGACGAGCCCGATTACTCGGACCTGCGCAGCTGGTGTATCGGCTTTATGGAGGGGGTTTTCCTGCGTGAGGAGGCCTGGTTCAGCAATGACGAAGAGCTGGTCAGCGAGTTGCTGTTGCCGGTCATGGTCGGCTCCGGCCTGTTTGCCGATCAACCCGAGTTCGCCGAGATCGAGCAGGACGAAGACATGGTCGAGGATATGGTCGAGCACATTCCGCAGGTACTCACCCAGCTTTTCCTGCTGTTCCACGCCCCGGAAGAAAAGCCTCGTCCGGCACTGTTGAAACGTTCCTGAGCCACACGGGTGCGCGCAGCAGACATGACGAACTGCGCGCGCTTGCCTACACTGGGTGGCATTACCTCGGCTAACCCTGCCGGAATGCCACTGCAGTGAAACGACCCATCCGCCTCCGCTTCTTTCTCCCTGCCAGTCTGCTGCTGGTCGCCCTGTCTGCGATCGGCTGGGACTACGAACAGATTTTCGCGCGCATCAACACCCTCTATCGTCCGGACATGCAAGCCCAGTGGCGCCTGCAGGAATGGCGCAGCATGCTCGACAACAGCCAGGCGCTCGAGCAAGCGCAGAAGCTCGAAACCATCAACACCTTCTTCAATCAGCGCCTGCGCTTCAGCGACGACATCGACATCTGGGGCCAGGTGGACTACTGGGCATCACCGGCCGAATCCATGGTCAAGGGTGCGGCAGACTGCGAAGACTACTCCATCGCCAAATACTTCAGCCTGCGCCGGGCCGGCATATCCAACGATCAGCTACGCCTGACCTACGTCAAGGCGCTGGAACTGAATCAGGCTCATATGGTGCTGACCTACTACGCCACCCCCGATAGCGAACCGCTGGTATTGGACAACCTGACCGATAGCATATTGCCCGCATCGCAGCGCAGCGACCTGTTGCCGGTTTACAGTTTCAATGCGGAAGGGCTATGGCTGGCCGGCCGCGGCAACACCCAGACCGGCTCGGCAAAGCAACTGTCGCGCTGGCAGGATCTGTTGAAAAAAATGCAGAACGAGGGCTTCGATGCCCCCGGCTTACCCTGAGTCAAGAGGACCCAACCATGTCACTGGTCAAACAGCTTATTCTGGCGATTTGTCTGTTCCTGCTGGTCGCCTTCAGCGGGAGCTTCATCGTCAGTCTGGAAAGCTCCCGCAACCAGCTGCAGACCCAGCTGCGCTCCCATGCTCAGGACGCTGCTACCGCGCTTGGCCTGTCCCTGACACCCCACGTCAGAGATCCGGCCATGATCGAGCTTATGGTCAGCTCGATCTTTGACAGTGGCTACTTCGCCCGCATTCGCGTTTATGCGGTCAGCAACGGCGAGGTTCTGGTTGAACGCACACGCAGCCTTGACGAGACCAAGGCGCCTGGCTGGTTCGTCAACCTGGTCAATCTGCAGGAGCAGGCCGGTGACGCTATCGTCATGGACGGCTGGCAACAGTCCGCACGCGTCGAGGTTGTCAGCCATCCGCAGTTCGCCCTGAACAAACTCTGGGACAGCGCCCTGGGTACCCTGGCCTGGCTGGTGGCCTGCGGGTTGTTCAGCGCCCTTCTTGGCGCTCTGTTGCTCAAGCGTCAACTGACGCCGCTGATGTCCATGGCCGACCAGGCCGAAGCAATCACCCGGCGCGAGTATCGGACGCTGCCACGGATCCCCCGGACGCCCGAGCTCAAGCACGTGGTCGTCGCCATGAACCAAATGGTCGGCAAGCTAAAGACCCTGTTTGAGGAAGAGGCCGCCCGGACCGAGCATTACCGCCGTCAGGCTTACCATGACGCTCTGACAGATCTGCCGAACAGACTGGCCTTTGATCATGCACTGGCCGCAGCACTCACCTCGACGGAAAATCCCGACGGCATGCTGCTCGGCCTGCGGGTATCCGACCTCAACCGGATCAATCAGCAACTCGGCGCAGCCAGCACAGACGCGCTGCTCAAAAGCATCGGTGGCCAGCTGCAGGCCCTGCAGAACGCCCACCCTAGCTGGCTTTGCTGCCGCTCACGTGGCGGGGAGTTCCTCACTCTGGCGCCTGGCGGCGACCTTGCCGACATTCGCAAGCTGGCCGAACAACTGGCAAACCAGGTTGCCTCGCTGGAGACGTTGACGTCGCTCGGCGAAGCACAACCAATTGAACTCGGCATTACCGGCTACCGGGTTGGCGATGACAGCAAGCAAGTACTGCGGCGACTTGATCAGGCCATGACCGAGTCGAGCCTGAACGGCGCAACCATCCAGCCCGGCTATGAGCCAGCAAACGAGAGCAGTCAGTCACCGGGCAGCAGCCACGACTGGCGCGAGCTGCTCGAAGCCGCGCTGAAGGACTTCAGCTTCACCCTGCACTTCCAGCCGGTACTGCACGGCCACGATCTCAGGCAACTGCTGCATCAGAAGGCTCTGGTTCGCCTGCGGGGCACTGATGGCAAACTCATGATGGCCGGCCAGTTTCTGCCATGGATAGAGCGCCTGGGGCTATCGCCCGCCTTCGATCGCTGCATGGTCGGGCTGGCCCTGTCTCACCTTCAGCGCCACCCGGGCCCGCTGGCACTCAGCATTACCAACGACACGCTGCACAATGCAGAGCATCGCAAGCAGATCCGCCAATTGCTGGAGCAGCATCGAACCGAGGCCGCCCATCTGACGCTGGAAGTTGACGCGCGCTACCTGCAAGGGTGTAACGACCTGGCCAGCCTGGCTCAGGAGCTGCGCCCGCTGTCCGTGCAAGTGGGCCTTCAGCACTTTGGCCGCCAGCTCAGTCTGATCGGCGAACTGGCCCTTATTGGCCTGAGCTACCTGAAGATCGAAAGCAGCTTCATCCGCGACCTGGATACCGAGAGCGACAAGCATCTGTATCTGGAAGCACTGGTGCGCACCGCACAACGGATCGACCTGCTGCTGATCGCGGAGCAGGTACAGAGCCCGCGCGAGGTTGCGGCACTGAAACAACTGGGTATTGAGGCCATGCAAGGCCGGGCGCTGGCCGAACCAGGAGAATGGCGCGACTGATTCTTCCGGTCGACGAATCTGCGCCTGACCCAGCGATTTGTTAAGCCAAGTCAGAGGGATAAAAGGCGACAGTCTGACGCGAACACACTGGAACAATCCGTTGAATACGCCTTACCGCCCGACCGGAGGCACCCTGCACATCAAATTGCTGACGCCAGATTTGCAACATCCATGGGTTCTCATCCGTGCAGAGCCTGTTATCATGCCCGGCCCAAGGGATGAATTGACGACGCCAGACAGCCTGTGACTGCGATGGCGTACCTGGCAATGGCAATGGCAAAGGCCTGCGAACCTATGATCAAGAAGATTCTGGTTGTCTGTGTCGGCAACATCTGCCGCAGCCCTACGGCTGAGGCGCTGCTGCAGCAAAAGCTCGCCGGCAAAGGCATCACGGTCAGTTCTGCCGGGCTGGGAGCACTGGTGGACAAACCGGTAGACGCCTCGGCCGCACAGGTGATGGCCGCCGCCGGCCTCACGCTGCCAGAGCACAGGGCCCGTCAAGTAACCCCCGAGATGCTGCACGCGGCGGATCTGATCCTGGCCATGGAACAGCGTCACCTGCAAAAACTCCACAGCCTGGCACCCGAGACCCGCGGCAAGGCGCTGCTGATCGGCAAATGGCTGGACAACGCTGAAGTACCAGACCCCTATCGTCAGCAACTGCCCGCGTTCGAGCACGTTTTCAAGGTACTCGACAAGGCAACGACTGCCTGGTTGCGCTATCTTTAATCGCCCTACACCCTTCGCCCTACTCTGTCACGGAACCTGATTGTTGATGCAGAACAGCACCCCCGCCGCCGCACAAAACAACCAAGACGAAATCGACTTGCTGGCCCTGCTGGGCGCTCTGATCGATCACAAGCTGACCATCATCATCTGCACGCTGGTGTTTGCGTTCGTCGGTATTGCCTACGCGCTGCTGGCAACGCCTATCTACCGGGCCGATGCGGTAATCCAGATTGAAGAGAAATCCAGCGGGCTCGGTGGTCTGCTTGGCGATGCCGGTGCCGCCGACATGTTCGCCAGTACCAGCGCCGCTGCGACCGAAATCGAACTGCTGAAGTCACGCAAGGTGATTGGTCAGACCGTCGAAAATCTCAAGCTGGATGTGGTAGCCGAACCCAAGCTGTACCCCGTGATCGGCTCATATTTCTACCGTCGCTACAGCCCGACGGAACAACAGCCGGTTGCTGACGCCCTGCTGGGCATGGACAGCTACGCCTGGGGCGGGGAAAAGCTGGATATCTTTCAGCTTGAGGTGCCCGCAGCCTGGGAAGGCAAGCAGCTTATCCTGCGGGCGGGGGCTGAGGGACAGTTCGCGCTGCTCAATGGTGAAGATGAGCTGCTGCTCGAGGGGCAAGTCGGTCACCGGATAGAAGAACAGGGCTTTCGCGTCCAGATCGCCAAGCTGATTGCCAACCCCGGGACCGAGTTTCTGGTCACCAAGCGCAACAGTCTGAGCACCACCCTCGCCTATCAGCGTAACATCGGCGTCAGTGAAAAGGGTCGCGACTCCGGTATTCTTCTGCTGAACCTGGAAAGTCCGCGCCCGGCCGATGCGGCCCGGATTCTTGATGAAGTCAGCCGCCTGTATGTACTGCAAAACGTCCAGCGAAAATCCGCAGAGGCCCAGCAAAGCCTCGACTTCCTGAAGGAGCAGCTGCCCACCGTCCGACGCCAGCTCGAAGCAGCCGAGCAGGCGCTGAATGCCTATCAGGCCAAAGCCGGATCGGTCGACATCACCCTCGAGACCCAGGCGGTTCTGGACCAGGTGGTCGAGCTGGACACATCCATCTCGGAGCTGCAGCTCAAGCGCTCGGAAATGGAGCGCCGCTTCACTCGCCAGCACCCCAGCTATCAGGCGCTGATGGAACAGCTCAATCAGTTGAACAGCCGCCGTAATGCGCTGGTTGACCGTGTCGGCGATCTGCCTGCTACCCAGCAAGAGCTGCTGCGCCTGTCGCGTGACGTGAAGGTCAGTACCGAAATCTATACCGCGATGCTCAACACCTCGCAGGAGCTGGATGTGGTGCGCGCGGGCACCGTTGGCAACGTCCGGATCATTGACGATGCGGTGGTCGATACCAGCCAGCCGGTCAAGCCGAAGAAAGCGCTGATCGTCGTTCTGGCAACCCTGCTGGGTGGCATGCTGGGCGTTGCCATTGCCCTGCTGCGCCACGCGCTGAATCGCGGCATCGAAAACCCGGAGCTGCTGGAGCAGATCGGCCTGCCTGTTTACGCGTCCGTCCCGTTCAGCAAGGATCAGCAGCAGATCGAGCGCAATGCCAAAGGCAAGACCATCACCCAGAACTCGCAACTGCTGGCAGCTACCAATCCGGCAGACCTCTCCATTGAGGCCCTGCGCAGCCTGCGTACCAGCCTGCATTTCGCCATGATGGAAGCACGCAACAACATTCTGATGATCTCGGGCCCCAGCCCCAGTGTCGGCAAGTCGTTCATCTCCACCAACCTGGCTGCCATCGTCGCCCAGGCCGGTCAGAAAGTCGTGCTGATCGACGGTGACATGCGCAAGGGCTACGCCCACAAGCTGATGAGCCTGCCAGCGGAGCCCGGGCTGTCGAACCTGCTGGTCAATACCCATACCTTGGCCGACGTCCTGCAGAAGAGTGAAGTGCCCAACCTGCACTTCATTCCGCGCGGCCAGATTCCGCCGAATCCGTCCGAGCTGCTGATGCATGTGAACTTCGAATCACTGCTGAAGCAATTGAGTGGCATGTATGACCTGGTGATCGTCGACACGCCGCCGATTCTGGCTGTGACCGACGCTGCTCTGGTTGGCCGCCTGGCCGGCACCAGCCTGATTGTGTCGCGCTTTGGTCTCAACCCGGTGAAGGAAGTGGAGCAAACCCTGCAACGCTTCCGCAACAACGGTGTCGAGATCAAAGGGGCGATTTTCAACGCAGTCGAAAAGAAAGCCTCGGCCTATGGCTATGGCAATTACGGCTATTACCAGTACGAGTACAAGTCGGACAAAAAGTAACGCAGTACTGTACGCGCTGGCATCGTGACGTATACTCGATGCCAGCGTAAGCAACCTATTCGGGAACAAACATGAAGCACAAGATCATTTCGGGAATCACCCTCAGCCTGCTGCTTGGTGCCGGCGCCGCACAGGCACAATCGCTCTGGTACAAGCCCTGGAGCTGGTTTCGGCCGCAACCGCCCATGATTCAGGACCTGCCGCGCCCTCCTGCTTCCATGCCGCCGGCCAATATCGCCGAGCAGCCCGAGCCTCAAGGCGGGTTTTCCAATCTTGGCGGCTGGACCCTGGGGGTAACGGCAGCCATTGGCGCTGGTGCAGCACTGGGTTCTTCCGGTGGCGGTTCCGACAGCACCAGTGGTACAACCGGTTCTACCGGTACCAACTGACAACCGGGTTGGGCGCACGCCTGCCCAACCACAGTAGCAAACGGCCTGCACTTCCCTTGCCAAGGTCATTGCGTATAATCAGGTGGGCACGCGCTCACGGACTCAAGGAGATACCCATGAAAACGCAACTGGTTTCAGTTATTGCTGCGGGCCTGCTGATTGCTTCCAGCGTCACATATGCCCAATCAGAGGATGATACTACCCAACAGGTCAACGATCCGACCGTTACCCAAAATGGCGACACCCTGCCTGACGCCCAAGGTGGCTTGAGCGGAATGGGTGGTGCAGCTCTCGGTGTTGGCCTGGCTGCCGGTGCTGCAGCTGCAGCCGGCTCTTCTGGCGGCAGCTCCGATAACACCGGCGGAACCGGCACCACCGGCTCCAACTAAGCACCGGTTTTTAAAGCAATCGAAGCCATCTGACCCTTATCATCAGATGGCTTTTTGTTCTGGCCCGTCAACAACGCGAATAAGATCAAACCTATGAACCGCTTTCCTCTCGCCGCACTGAGTCTCTCAGCCCTGTTTCTGCAAGCCTGCATGTTCTCTCCCGGCATGCACATGGATACCGACAGGCTGCTGGCCGAAGACTCCGCCGAGGAAAGTTTGGTCGAAATGGTTCAGATCACGCCCAAGGTGCTGACCCAGGAACAGGCCGTACAGCCGAACCGTCAGGTACCGGCAGCCCTGCTGGATTACACCCCGGACAACTATCGTCTCGGCCCGAACGACGGCCTGTTCATCACCGTCTGGGATCACCCCGAACTGACTGTTCCGGGCGGCCAGCAGCAGGCTACCGAGGCCAACGCCCGCGTCGTGAGGGACGATGGCACCCTGTTCTACCCGTTTATCGGTAGCGTCCAGGTTGCCGGCATGACTCAGGAAGAGCTGCGCAAGGTCATTACCCAACGGCTCGCCCGGTACATCGAACAGCCCCAGGTCGACATCAACATCATTGGCTATAACAGCCAGAAGGTAACGCTCAGCGGCGCCTTCATGCAGCCTGGCTTCCGTGCCATTACCTCGCAGCCGCTGACGCTGCTGCAGGCTGTCGGTGAGGCCGGTATCGACAGCGAGCGTGCAGACCTGTCTCGCCTGAATCTGATCCGCAACGGCCAAGTCTTTACACTGGACTACGACTACCTGACCAGCCATCCCAGTGACATCGGCAACATCTATCTCAAGGCCGGTGACAAGTTGCATCTGGGGCTCAACGATGCACGCAAGGTCTTTGTGATGGGTGAAGTAGCACGGCCGACCGCGCTGTCCTACAGCACCAGCCGCATGACCCTCAGCGAGGTTCTGGCAACCGTCGGCGGCCCCTCCCCCGCAACGTCCAGCGGCCGCGAGGTCTACGTTATCCGTGGTGTCGAGAACCTGGAAACCGAGAAAGCGACCATCTTCCAGCTGAATGCCCAATCTCCATCCGCCTTTATCCTGGCCGACCAGTTCGAAATGCGGCCCCAGGACGTGGTGTTTGTTGGCGCCGCCGGCATCACACGCTGGAATCGCTTCGTCAGCCAGCTGTTCCCGAGCGCCAATATCATCGGTACCGCCGTTCGGGTGGGTAGCGACTACGACGATCTGCGTAACGACAACTGACAGGTCTGACAGTGACGATCTCACTACGGACCGGTGCAGTGCTGTGCGGGCTGTTAATTCTGACCGCCTGCAACTCGTTGACGTCAGACACCATCAGGTCCTTTCGACTGCTGTTCGACGAAGACCGCAATCGCATACCGGCGGAGCGGGTAAACGATCCCCGCGCAGACACTCTGCTGGTGTCCACCGCCAGTGCTCAGGGTCTATTTATTGCACCGCCCGGTAGCCACGGCCAGATTCAGTGGCGAGGTGTGACCGAACAGCTTGAGACCGATAACGGCCGCATTACCCAGCTGGTTGGCATGGACGTCGACGTTCTGGTTCCGCTTGCAGCCAACGATCCATTCCGCAGCGGCCTGATTGGCGTAGCCGACGGTACCCGCATCAGCCGGCTGGTAGATCTGCCGCTGACCTATCAAACCGGCCTGCACCAGGAGGCGGTCTACTATCGCGGCCCCCTTGAGGCAATCGGTCAGCAATCGCTGCAACGTATCGACGAACATATCCGAATGGAGCAGATTGGTTTCCAGACAACCAATTACTACTGGCTCGACCCGGACACCGGCCGCGTGCGCCGCAGCATCCAGAATCCGGCACCCGGCCTGCCAAGGTTTGACTTGCTGTTTACCCACCGACCGGCTCGGGGCAAGCAACCTTGAAACGGCTGATACTTCCGCTGCTTGCGCTGATCCCTGCGCTGTCCGGCGCACCGCTGATGGCCAGCAACCTGATGGTTGAGGGGCAGGTTGAGTCTCCCGGAGAGTACGCCTGGCGGGACGGATTACGCCTGCTGGATCTGACAACCTCAGCCGGCGTCAGCGTTAACAGCTGGCCATTAGGTGCCGCATTGCTGCGTGAGAGCGCGGAACCGGACCAACGCAAACTCAAGGCGGGCGTTCTGTTCGACCTGGGCACCGCCCGGGTCAAGGCCGCGACCATAGGCGACAATTCCCTCACGGATCTGCTTTCCGATCTGCAGGAGCAGGTACTGCGAATGCCGACAACCGGCAGAATCCAGGCCGAGATGAATCCGCTGAAGCAGCGCCTGGCTCGCTACAATCCGCTGCTTGAGCCTGGCGATCATCTGGTCTACCCGGCAAATCCCGGTACGATCAAGGTTATCGGAGCGGTCACTGCGACCTGCACTCTGGACTTTGTATCGGGCTTGCGTCCCCAACGATATATCGATCAGTGCCCACGTCACTGGGTAGCAAACCCCGACGAGATCTATTTGATACAACCGGACGGGGCTGTTACCCGTCTGGGTGTTGCATCATGGAACAGCGAAGATGCCTGGCTCGCAGAGGGCGGCATGATCTATGTCCCTTTGCGCGCGGCGCTGTTCAGTGACAGCGGAAATACCTTCAATAACGAGATGGCAGCCTTGCTTGCAACCCAGTACACCGGCGTAGAGGCTTCCGCAGACCATGAGTAACCTGCTTCGTCGACTGGCCACCGTATCCACGCTACCGTTGCTGGCCGCCGGAGCCAGCTGCGCACTGGCCAGTGAGAACCCGCGCTACCGCACCACCCAGCACGACTTTGGCGGTGTCGGTCTGCTGCAAACGCCCACTGCACGCATGGCGCCAGCAGGCGAGTTCAGTTTCAATGCCAACCGCACCTCGCCCTACTCACGCTACAGCATCTCGGTGCAACCGCTACCGTGGCTGGAAAGTACCATCCGCTATATCGCGATCAGCAACATCAATTATGGCGACGAGGGTTTCAGCGACCAGAGCCTGAAAGACAAGGCAATCGATGCCAAGTTTCGACTCTGGCAAGAGAGTCGCTGGCTGCCGCAGGTTGCTCTGGGTTTTCGCGACATCGGCGGTACCGGCCTGTTCTCGAGTGAATTCATTGTCGCCAACAAACGCTTCTACGACCTGGATTTCAGTCTTGGCGTAGCCTGGGGCTACATCGGGAACCGCGGTGACTTCGGCAATCCCCTGTCGCTGATCAGCGACAGTTTTGATGATCGTGCCCGCAACGACGACCCCGGCGGCACGTTGAATACCAGCAGCTATTTCAGTGGTCGCCCCGCATTGTTCGGCGGTATCGAGTACCAGACGCCGTGGGACAACGTGCGGCTGAAACTGGAGGTTGAGGGTAACGATTACCAGTCGGAACCGTTCCGTAACAACCAGACGCAGGACCACCCGGTCAACCTCGGAGTGCTCTACAGCCTGGGCAGCAACGTTGACCTGACGGCAGCCTGGGAGCGCGGCAATACGGCCATGTTCGGCATTACCCTGCGCTCCAACGTCAAGTCCGTACAACGCCCACCCAAGTTGCTGGATCCGGCTCCCGAACCCCGCCGCCCGCTTCCCGCAGGCGTCAGTGGCGCAGATGTCGACTGGGCCAATATCAGCCAGAGACTGGAAGACAACGCCGGGATCGCGGTTGAGAGTATCGCCGTCAACGGCGATGAGGTAGTCATTACCGGCCAGCAGACCACCTATCCCAGTGATGCGGAGGGTGTGAGTCGAGCCGCCCGGGTGCTGGATAACAGCCTGGGAGAAGGCAGCTACGACTGGTACACGCTGGTACACAAGCCCTATGGCATGGCGCTTAACCAGACCAGTGTGAATGCACAGACACTGCGCGAATACGAGCGCTTCGAAACAGACCGTCGTGCTCTGCGCTATGGCATGGAGAACGCGGTTCCCGCGGTACGCCAGGGTGGCGAGGTATACAACGGCAAGCTTGATCGAGCCAACGCAGGCCTGGCACTCGGCTACCGGCAGAACGTGGGCGGGCCGGACAGCTTCATCCTCTACCAGTTCCTGCTGCGCGCCAACGGTCAGTTCTACTTCGACCGCAACAAATGGCTTGATGGCACAGTGGGCATCAACCTGCTGAACAACTATGACAAGTTCGAATACGACGGCCCGAGCAACCTGCCGCGTGTTCGTACGGACCTGCGCCAGTACCTGACGAGCTCTGACGTTCAGCTGAACCGTCTGCAATATACGCAGACCGAGCAGATCAATCGCGACTGGTTCGGCATGGCGTATGCCGGTTTGCTGGAAGACATGTACGGCGGCATTGGCGCTGAGGTGCTCTATCGGCCGCATGGTGTCGATTGGGCGGTCGGCGTAGACGTCAACTGGGTCAAGCAGCGTGGCTACAGACAAGACTTCAGCTTCCGTGATTATTCGACGCTGACAGGCCATGTCACCGGCTACCTGCGCACCGGTTTCCATGACGTGCTGATCAAGGGCAGCGTAGGTCGTTATCTGGCCGGGGACATTGGCGGTACCATTGATCTGTCCAGACGCTTCCGCAACGGCTTCGAGTTTGGTGGCTGGGCAACCTTTACCGACGTATCCAAGGAAGAGTTTGGCGAAGGCAGCTTCGACAAGGGTGTTTACCTCAGGGTGCCTTTCGACGCCTTTTTCCTGAGTTCGACCAAGTCCGTGGGTACGCTCAGCTGGAACCCACTGACCCGAGATGGTGGCGCCAAGCTTTGGCGTAACTATGAACTCTACCGTCTGACTCAAGACCGGGATCTGGACCGTTTCGACAACAGCTTTCAGAATCTGACACGCTGACCATGAAGCTGCTCATCGAGCGCCTGATGGTGCGCTACAGCCTGTGGTTCAAACTGACATTCTTTGCACTGCTCGCATTGGGCCTGTACCTGGGCATGCGCCCAACACCGCCCCCCACAGCCTATGCCTGGCAGGCCTCCGGTTATCACGCCGGAGGCATTTTTGCCCTGACCCTGCTCAGCTTTGCAGCCTTTCCACGCTGGCGCTGGTGGTTCCGCGCCGGCTTTATGAGCCTGGTCGGACTGGCTGTTGAACTGGTCCAGTCACTGCACCCCACCCGCTCCCCCGACTGGGGGGACATTCTGGCAAACAGCACCGGGCTGGTGGCCGGGCTACTGCTGATTGCAGCCTGGCTGATGTTGACCCGGCACGTTCGATCTTAGCCACCTCACCCATTCGAGCCATGCTCGAGCCAAAAACACTATTTGCATCACATCTTCTGAATTCATCGTCAGGACTTCCAGCTTCCCGCTGCTAAGGTTCCCATTGGAACAACGACAAGGAAGATCAATGTCCCGCGACTACTTCAGCCCCCGATTTGATCGCACCCATCTCTGGCAAGGCTGGCAGCGCCCCAACGCTCAGCCTGAACGTCAGATTCCCTATGATGTTCAACTGATTACCCTGAAACTGGCCGATGCCATTCCGCAAAGCAGCCAGCGCGCCATCAGTCACGCCATCAGGGACTACCCGCAGGCCCAGCGGGCACTGCAGCGACGTCAGCAACTGGAAGAAGTACTGCAGCAAGGCAAGGGTTGCTGCCTGCTGCAGCACCCGTTGATGGCTGCCGAGCTGACCGACGCGCTGGAGCTGCACAACCGCAAGCGCTACAAGCTGATCGCCTGGTGCATCATGCCCAACCACGCCCACATCCTGCTCGAACCGACCTACTCGATGCCGCGCATCGTCCAGGCCTGGAAAACAGCTACGACTCGCTGGATGCTGATGCACAAGGAAGAGCTGCAACTGCCAACACCCGGACGCATGCTGTGGATGCGCGACTATTGGGATCGCTACATTCCGGACGCACGGGAAATACCGCCCGCCATCCGCCAGGTCCACAACAGTCCGGTCGCAGCCGGACTGTGCACCCAGCCTGCCGAGTGGCGCTGGTCGAGTCTGTCCGGCAAGATGAACTGAACAACCCTGTTGCGCGGAACCTGATGGTATCCTTCAGGCTCGCTCAACCGTTTCAGGAACCGCCATGCAGGCCAGTGACCAACAGCAGCTCGTAGACGCACTCATCCCGCTCAGTCGTGCGGCCGGCAGGCTGATCATGGATATCTACCACAGCGATTTTGCCGTGCGGGGCAAGGCGGATGCCTCTCCGGTCACAGAAGCCGACGAAAAGGCCGAAGCCATTATTCTTGAGGGGTTGGCCGCCCTGCCATTGTCCTTTCCGGTGGTGGCAGAAGAAGCCTGTGCAGCCGGCAACATCCCTGATGTCGGCGACTGCTTCTGGCTGGTCGACCCGCTGGACGGTACCCGTGAGTTCGTCAACCGCAACGGCGAATTTACCGTCAACATTGCCCTGATTGAGCACGGACGTCCGATACTGGGGGTGGTTCTGGCTCCGGCCCTGGATCAGTTGTACACCGGCTCACTGGCCGGGGGTGCGTTTTACCAGGACAGTAGCGGGCGACACGCGATTCGGGTGCGCCAGCCTGCCGCTGATGGCATGGATGTGCTGGCCAGCCGCTCTCACGGCGATGCAGACGCACTCCAGCGGCTGCTGGCCGGCCGCCCGGTTCGTAACCTGATCAACGCAGGCTCGTCACTGAAACTGTGCCTGATCGCTGCGGGCAAGGCAGACCTGTATCCGAGACAGGGACGCACCATGGAGTGGGATATTGCAGCGGGTCATGCCGTACTCGCGGCCGCTGGCGGCCAGATCCAGACGTTCGATGGCGCACCGCTGCTCTATGGCAAACCCGGTTTCGAGAACCCGCATTTTGTTGCCAGCGGTGGCCTGCCGTTCTTCTGAGAACGATCCGATATCGATTTGCGCCAAGAGACACACAAGGCGGTGCCGGCTTGAGCCCTGCCCCGGCGGAGCTCATAATGCACGGCCCGCCCTAAAGCTCACCTCGCAGGCCCGATGCATGTTCCGCTGGTTCGAAAAACGTCTTGACCCCTTTCCCACCGAAGAGCTGAGCGAACCACCGCGCCGGCTGCTGCCATTTTGCCTGCACTTCACCCGTGGAGCCTGGCCTTACATCATTCTCGCCTCGCTGCTGATGGCCTGCATCGCCATTGCCGAGGTCTGGCTGTTCGGCTTTCTGGGCAGCATTGTTGACTGGCTTTCAGAGCAGAACCGCGACACCTTCCTGCAAACAGAAGGCTGGAAGCTGGCGGGCATGGCCTTCATGGTGCTGGTCGCACTGCCGGCGTTGATCTTCGTCAACAGCCTGATGACGCACCAGACGCTGATGGGCAACTATCCGATGCGCATCCGCTGGCTGGTCCACCGCTACCTGCTCCGGCAGTCGATGGCGTTCTACCAGGACGAGTTTGCCGGCCGCATTGCAACCAAGCTGATGCAGACCGCATTGGCCGTGCGCGAATGCGTGATCAAGCTGATCGACGTGCTGAACTACATCTGCGTCTACTTTATCGGCACCCTGCTGCTGGTTGGCAACGCCGACTGGCGTCTGATACTGCCACTGCTGGGATGGCTGGTCGGGTATGTATTGCTGATGCGGCACTATATCCCGATTCTCGGCCGCGTCGCCGAAGCCCAGGCCGATGCGCGCTCGGTGATGACCGGCCGAATTGTTGACAGCTACACCAATATCCAGACAGTCAAGCTGTTCTCCCATGCCCGCCGCGAATCCGCCTATGCACGCGAAGGCATGGACGGCTTCATGACCACCGTTTACACCCAGATGCGGCTGGTCACCACCCTCTATACCCTGCTCTACCTGCTCAATGCCCTGTTGCTGCTGGGCGTCGCCGGGCTGGCGCTGTGGCTCTGGGTGCAAGGCAGTATCAGCGTCGGCGCCGTGGCCGTCGCCGTTGGCCTGGTGCTGCGCCTGTGGGGTATGTCGCAGTGGATCATGTGGGAGCTGTCGGCGCTGTTTGAAAACATCGGTACCGTACAGGATGGCATCAGTTCGATTTCCCGCCCCCAGCTGGTCGAGGACAAGCCTCAGGCGCCGGCGCTGCGGGTAACGCAGGGCGACATCCACTTCGAAGCTGTCGAATTTCACTATGGCAAGGGCGGCGGCGTGATGGATCACCTCAACCTGCATATCCGCCCTGGCGAGAAGATCGGCCTGGTTGGCCGCTCCGGCGCCGGCAAATCGACCCTGGTCAACCTGCTTCTGCGCTTCTATGACGCTGAAGGCGGCCGTATTCTGATTGATGGCCAGAATATTGCCGAGGTCAGGCAGGACAGTCTGCGTGAGCAGATTGGCATGGTCACCCAGGACACCTCGCTGCTGCATCGCTCTGTGCGCGACAACATCCTCTACGGTCGTCCCGACGCCGATGAGCAATTGATGCTGCAGGCAGCCCGAGACGCCGAAGCAGATCAGTTCATCGCAACGCTGGAGGATGCCCAGGGTCGCCGCGGCTTCGACGCCCACGTTGGCGAGCGGGGCGTCAAACTGTCCGGCGGTCAGCGCCAACGCATCGCCATCGCCCGGGTCATGCTCAAGGACGCGCCCATCCTGATCCTTGACGAGGCCACCTCGGCACTGGACTCCGACGTAGAGGCCGCCATCCAGCAGAACCTGAACCGGCTGATGGACGGCAAGACCGTCATCGCCATCGCTCACCGCCTGTCCACCATCGCGCAGATGGATCGACTGGTGGTGATGGAGCAAGGCAGGATCATCGAACAGGGCTCCCATACCGAGCTGCTGGCACAGGGTGGCGTTTACGCCCGTCTGTGGGCGCGCCAATCCGGCGGATTCATCGGCGAAGACCTGGAGGAAACCGGCCAGCCGGCCTGAGCCTTGCGCTTATCCGCCGTCATCAAGCCAGATGATGCCGCCCGCACGGGCGGCTATGAGGGTCTAGAATCACAGAGCAGATCAATAACAACAAGGAAGATCGCAAATGAAGTATCCCATGCGGGCTCTGGCCCTGGCCGGGCTGTTCAGCCTGGCCCCTCTGGCGCTCGCCACCAGCTACTCAAGCCCTGAAGTCATCGTTGATCCCTCCCCGTTCAAGGGCGTCCACGGCCTGGCCGTCGACAGGCTTGGCCGCCTGCTTGCCGGCAGCGTGGTCGGCAACAGCATCTATCAGGTTGATATCGACGACGGCAGCGTGAGCACCCTGATCGGCCCGGACGACGGCCAGGCCGACGACATCGCCATCGGCCCCAACGGCGAGATGGCCTGGACCGGTTTCTACTCCGGCCGCGTGCTGTATCGGGAAAACGACGACGCTCCGATCCAGGTACTGGCGAGCGACCTGCCCGGCATCAACTCGCTGGACTTCAACGACGAAACCGGCGCGCTCTACGCCAGTCAGGTATTTCTCGGCGATGCCCTGTGGGAGGTCGACCGCGCCGGCCAGCAACCACCCAGACTGATCGCCCGGGACATGGGCGGCTTCAATGGCTTCGAAGTCGGAGCCGACGGCTGGCTGTATGGCCCGCTCTGGTTCAAGGGCCAGGTGGTACGCATCAACCCGGATGATGGCGAGATCAAGATCATCTCCAGTGACTTCAAGACCCCGGCTGCAGCCAACTTCGACTCCAAAGGCAACCTCTACGCGATCGATACCTTCAGCGGGCAACTCAAACAGGTTGACCAGCGCAGCGGCGAAACCCGTGTGATCGCCCAGCTCGACAGCGCACTGGATAATCTGGCGCTGGACGCGCAGGACAACATCTATGTGTCCAACATGGCCAACAACCGCATCACCCAGGTCAACCCGCAGACCGGTGAAGCCCGGCAGATTGTCGGCGGCGAACTGGCGGTTCCGGCCGGGCTGACCCTGAGCGAAGACGGCAAGACCCTGTATATCGCCGACGTTTTCGCACTGCGTGCGATCGACACCGCCAGTGGCAAGGTGACCGACCTGCGCCGGGCCCACGGTTCCGACGCCGAGTACCCGATCAATGTCGGTCTCGGCAAAGAGCGCCTGCTGGTCACCAGCTTCTCGACCGGCACCCTGCAGTTGATCAGTCGCGCCGACAACAGCACGCTGGCGATGGTCCATCAGCTCAATGCCCCGTCGGCGGCCGTTGAGCTGGATGATGGCAGTATCCTGGTCAGCGAAATGGGCACCGGCAAGCTGCTGCGGCTGATGGGGGCTGATCTTGGCGAGCGCATCGACGTCCTCAACGGGCTGCAGGGCCCCGTACAGATGATCCGGGCGCGTGACGGCATGGTCTATCTGACGCAAATGAGCGGCGTCCTGAGCCGCTTCAACCCTGCTACGGGTGAACTGACCAGCGTAGCCGAAGGCCTGCGTCTGCCGGAGGGGCTTGCCGAGCTGCCTGATGGTCATCTCCTGGTAGCCGAGCCAAGCGCCCAGCGCCTGGTGACCATCAACCCCCAAACTGGTGAGAGCACAATCGCTGTCGAGCAGCTGCCGATAGGCCTCAAACCCGGGCCGGGGATGCCTCCGACCGGTATTCCAACGGCTCTGGCGGTGGATGCGCAGGGGCGCGTATACTTCGCCTCCGACATCGACAACGGCCTCTATCGACTAACCCCTCAGTGATAGAGCGGGTCGATGCAAAGACAGCAGCGACCCGCCCTCGATAGTGAAAACGGACCCTTTCCTGTCAGGGGGAGCGGAATTATCTACCGCTTCCCGTGGTCATTCCATTTGTGCATATTGAAATGGCTGTAAACAGGAGACATTCCGATGCCTTCCACTTTCAAGAATCTGTTCCTGCCTGCGCTGCTTGCAGGCGTCACCGCTTTATCCCCTCTGGCTCACGCTGAATCTCCCCGTAACCTCGGCTGGATCGAACATGGCGTCATCGAGCCGGCCGACATGACCGTCAAGTTCAAGCTCGATACCGGTGCGCTCACCTCCTCCATGCACGCCGAAGATATTGAGCGCTTCGAGCGCGACGGCAGGCAATGGGTGCGCTTCAAGGTCACTCTGGAAGACCTGAAATCAGACAGTCTGATCAGCGAAACCTTTGAGCGACCTCTGGAGCGCGATCTTCGCGTGCGCGGTGCCGGCGGTTCGGAACAGCGTCCGGTCGTGCGCATGGATGTGTGTGTTGCCGGCGAGCGTCTGAATGAAGAGTTTTCCCTGCGCGACCGCAGCAATATGCATTACCCGGTTCTGCTGGGACGTCGTACTCTGGACCGACTGGGCAACGTAGACAGCTCGCGTACCTTCACCACCTCTCCCGACTGCACGACCGGCAATGCATGACGCCCCTGAGCAGGATCTCGACAGTCGCTACCAGCTGGCCTGCCAGTTGGCACGCGAGGCGGCTCAGCGCGGTCTGACCCTCTATCGCCAGCGCGATCAGCTGGCGGTAGAGCACAAGGGCGGCTTTAACCAGGATATGGTCAGCGCTGCCGACCGCGAACTCGAAGACCTCATCCGTGCGCAGCTGATGGCCGCGTTCCCCGAGGACGGCTTTGTTGGCGAGGAAACCGGCGCCGAGCGACTCAATGCACGCTGTGTTTGGGTGGTTGACCCCATTGACGGCACCGCCTGCTTTCTCCACGGCCTGCACAACTGGTGCGTGTCCATCGGCCTGCTGGTCGATGGCGTACCGACCATTGGCGTCGTAGCAGACCCAAATCACGACGAGGTGTTTCATGGCGGTCGCGGTTTCGGTGCCTGGGTCAACGCGCAACCGATGCGGGTCAGCGATGCCACAGACCTGCATGCCGGATTGCTGGGTGTAGGTACCTTCTACGCAGACGGAAAGCAGCATTTCATGCCATTCCTGGGCAAACTGCTGGACGCAGGAGGGATGTTCCTGCGCAACGGCTCGGGCGCACTGATGACCGCCTACGTCGCCTCCGGGCGGCTGCTGGGTTACTACGAGACCCGTCTGAAAAGCTGGGATTGTGTTGCCGGCCTGGCCCTGCTGGCTGAATCGGGCGGGCGCAGCAACAACTTCCTGCGCGGCGAAGGGCTACTCAAGGGCAACCCCTACCTGGTCGCCTGCCCCGGCATATACGATCAGGTCGCCGGGATGATCGGCCCGTCGCTGGACGCCGACTAGGTACTCAGACGGGTTGTTCTGCCAGCCCCAGACCTGCATCACCCAGGCGAGCCTGCTCCACTCGATTGCGGCCGTGCGCCTTGCCCCGGTAAAGCGCACGATCGGCACGGGCAATGGCACTGCTGAAGCTTTCCCGGTCATTCAACTGACTGATACCCGCACAGAGCGTGACCTGCAGGCCCGGCTTCAGATCAGTCCAATCCAGCGCCTGCACCGCAGCCCGAATCCGCTCTGCGGCTACAAGGGCCTGCTCCGGATCGGTTTCCGGCAGTACCGCGAGAAACTCCTCGCCACCCCAACGGCCAACAAAGTCCTGTTCACGGGCCTGATCACGCAATAGCAGCGCAACCCGCTGCAGCACCCGATCTCCCAGTTCGTGACCATACTGGTCGTTAATGTCCTTGAAATGATCAAGGTCCATCAGCATCAGCGTCAGCTTCCCCTGTTGACGCTGTTCCCGGGCAAGCAGCTTTTCGGTCAGGTCAACCATATGCCGCCGATTGAACAGGCCGGTCAACGGGTCGGTGGTCGCCATGCGTGCCAGTCGCCGGTGCGCCCGGGTCACCGTCACCACGTAATACATGGTCAGGTAGGCAAACATCAGGAAAACGGTCGTGAAGTTAAAGATATTGACGGACAACAGCGCGTTGGGCGAGATCGGCTGCAGTGGCTCAATAAACCACATCAACACATACAGACCGACGTAATAGCCCCACAGGCAGACCGCCAGAGTCCAGGCGCTGCGCTGGCGCATGGTGGCAAACAGCGCCGGAATGAACATCAGCAGGAAATAATGGAAACCGCTGTCCCAGCCAACCAGCACCGTTCCCAGTGCCGCATGCACCAGCACTTCGGTGCGGATCAGCATGATAGCCAGGCGGTTGCGACGATCGCGGAAAGCACGATAGGCCCAAACGTACATGCCGACGCTGATCACATTGATCCAGGCCAGAATCGGAGAACCAAGCCAAAGGAAGATAAAAAAGAAACAGATGTCGACCGTGCCGGCCAACTGGCAACAACGCATGGACAAGGCCCAGAACTCGGGACGTTGCTCACTGCGGTGCATATCCGCGCTGTTTTTATTTGACATGCCTGGATGTTCGCTCCTGAACCCGCTGGCAGAACGCAAAATGCGTAAGCCTCCGCATTGTAGGTGCCACATCACAGACCGCCAACCTGAACAGGCATCAAAAATCGTAATCAAGCCTTCAAGGAACACCGCTTAGGGCTCGACTGCGAACAATGATGGCCAAAACAAACAGGCCGCCCGGAGGCGGCCTTTAGACCTACTGCTCAGCCATTGCTGGGGAACGCAAACTGCGCCGCCTCATGACTGGCGCGCTTGGGCCAGCGCTGCGTGATTGCCTTGCGGCGGGTATAGAAACGCACCCCGTCCGGGCCATAGGCGTGCAGATCACCAAACAGCGAGCGCTTCCAGCCGCCAAAGCTGTGATAGGCGACCGGCACCGGCAGCGGTACGTTGACGCCGACCATACCGACTTCGATCTCATCACAGAACAGACGTGCAGACTCACCGTCACGGGTGAAGATACATGTGCCGTTACCGTACTCGTGATCGTTGATCAGTTGCATAGCCTCTTCCAGGCTGTTGACGCGCACGACACAGAGCACCGGGCCAAAGATTTCTTCCTGATAAATGCGCATCTCCGGAGTCACGCGATCGAACAGGCAACCACCGAGGAAGAAGCCCTGTTCGTGGCCATCGATGCTCAGCCCGCGACCATCGACCACCAGCTCGGCGCCGGCTTTCACACCGTCTTCAACGTAGCCGGTGACCTTATCCAGATGCTGCCCGGTCACCAGCGGCCCCATATCCAGACCGCAGGTAGTGCCCGGACCAACCTTCAGCGCCTTGATCTGGGGTACCAGTTTCTCGACCAGTGCGTCGGCAATCTGATCACCCACACAAACCGCCACTGAAATGGCCATGCAGCGCTCGCCGCAGGAGCCGTAGGCAGCCCCCATCAATGCGCTGACCGCGTTGTCCAGATCCGCATCGGGCATCAGCACGGCATGGTTCTTGGCACCGCCGAGCGCCTGCACGCGCTTACCGCGTTTGGTGCCTTCAGCGTAGATATATTCGGCAATCGGGGTCGAACCGACAAAACTCAGCGCCTTGACCTCGGGCGCGGCGATCAGCGCATCGACCGCCTGCTTGTCGCCATGGACAACGTTCAGCACGCCCTTGGGCAGACCGGCCTGATGCAGCAATTCGGCAATGAACAAGGTGGACGTCGGATCACGCTCGGACGGCTTGAGAATGAAGCAGTTGCCGCAGACGATGGCCAGCGGGTACATCCACAGCGGCACCATGGCCGGGAAGTTGAACGGGGTGATACCGGCCACCACGCCGACCGGCTGAAAGTCGCTCCAGGCATCAATATCCGGGCCGACGTTGCGGCTGTATTCGCCCTTGAGAACCTCCGGGGCGGCGCAGGCGTATTCAACGTTTTCAATACCGCGCTTGAGTTCGCCAATGGCGTCCTCGATGGTCTTGCCGTGCTCGGCACTGATCATTTCTGCGATGGCGTTTTCATTCTCTTCCAGCAACTGCTTGAAACGGAACATGATCTGCGCACGCTTGGCCGCCGGCGTACGCCGCCAGGCCGGGAAGGCAGCCTTGGCCGAATCAATGGCCTGCTGGATGACGGACTCATCGGCCAGCGGTACCTGACCGCTGACCGCGCCAGTGGACGGGTTGAACACGTCGGCACTGCGGCCGCTGCCAGCCACCGGATGGCCGTCGATCAAATGGGTAATATTGGTCATCATCTACTCCTGGGAAACATGGCGTTGCCCGCTGTGCAGGCAGCCGAAAAAGTCAGTCAAGCGTGCTTAGCACGCTGCCCACGGCATCAAACAGGCGGTCCAGATCCTCAGGCCGCGCATTGAAAGTCGGTCCAAACTGCAGGGTATCGCCACCAAAGCGAACATAAAAGCCTGCCTTCCAGAGCGCCATACCGGCTTCAAAGGGGCGAATGATCGGATCAGGGCCGCGCGGTGCCAGCTGAATGGCTCCCGCCAGTCCGCAATTACGGATATCCAGTACGTGGTTCGCGCCCTGCAGGCCGTGCAATGTGCGCTCGAAGTGTGGTGCCAGCTCGGCAGCCTGTTGCACCAGCGCGTCGTCTTCAAGCAGTTTCAGGGTGGCCAGACCGGCAGCGCAGGCCACCGGATGCGCCGAATAGGTGTAGCCGTGACCGAACTCGACCGCGTGCTCCGGGGCATTCTGTTGCATGAAGGTGTTGTAGATCTCGCTGGTTGCAACCACCGCCCCCATTGGAATGGCGCCGTTGGTGATCTGCTTGGCCAGGTTCATGATGTCCGGGGTGACGCCAAAGTACTCGGCGCCGGTCCAGCAGCCCAGGCGACCAAAACCGGTGATGACCTCGTCAAAAATCAGCAGAATGTCATGCTGGTCGCAAATTTCGCGCAGACGCTGCAGGTAGCCCTTGGGCGGTACGATGGCACCCGCCGAGCCTGACATCGGCTCGACGATGACCGCCGCGATATTGGAGGCGTCATGCAGCTCGATCAGCTTGAGCATCTCGTTGGCCAGCTCGACACCGCCGGTCTCGGCCATTCCGCGGGTAAACGCCATCCCCGGCTGCAGGGTATGCGGCAGATGATCGGCCTCCATCAACTGGCCGAACATTTTGCGATTACCACCAATGCCGCCCAGACTGGTACCGGCGATGTTCACGCCATGGTAGCCACGGGCGCGACCAATCATCCGCGCCTTGTTCGGCTGGCCCTTCAAGCGCCAGTAGGCACGCGCCATTTTTACCGCCGTATCGGCACACTCGGACCCGGAGTTGGTAAAGAACACATGATTCAAGTCACCCGGCAGTTTGGCAGCGATCTGTTCAGCGAGCTGGAACGACATCGGGTGGCCAAACTGGAAACCCGGTGAGTAATCCATCGTCCCCAACTGTTGGGCGACCGCCTGCTGGATCTCGCTGCGCGAGTGTCCGGCACCGCAGGTCCAGAGGCCAGACAGGCTGTCGTAGACCTGCCGTCCGTCGGCATCGGTCAGCCAGCTGCCTTTCGCAGCAACGATCAGGCGCGGGTCACGATGGAAGTTGCGGTTGGCCGAAAACGGCATCCAGTGCGCATCCAGCTTGAGCTGGCCGGCGAGCTGTTGGGTGCTTTGGTCTTGCATGCTGGTGCCTCACGAAAAGTCGGCAAAGGGCGCGTCTACGCCGGTGTTTTCAATGGCTATACGGTGCCACAGCAAAAGGTATGATAAAACATGACTTTTCATACCTTCAGTTTGGGAATAACTAAACAATGAAATCCCGCCGCCCTGCCCCCCTTGCCCAGCTTTCGGATATTGATTTGCGCCTGCTGCGGGTGTTTCGTACGGTCGTCGAATGCGGAGGCTTTTCGGTCGCCGAAAGCGTGCTGGGTATCGGCCGCTCGGCGATCAGCCAGCAGATGAGCGACCTGGAGCAACGTCTGGGCCTGCGCCTGTGCCAGCGCGGGCGCGCGGGCTTTGCCATGACCGAGGACGGCCGCGAGGTCTATCAGGCTGCACTGCAATTGTTCTCGGCGGTGGAAAACTTCCGTACGGAGGTCAATGGTCTGCACCAGCACCTGCGCGGCGAATTGAACATCGGCCTGACCGACAACCTTGTCACCATGCCGCACATGCGGGTCACAGATGCGCTGGCACGTTTGAAAACCCGAGGGCCGGACGTGCGCATACAGATCAGCATGTCCGCTCCGGGCCAGGTCGAACAGGGCGTACTGGATGGTCGCCTGCACGTTGGTGTGATTCCGCAGGTCGGCGCGCTGTCAGGGCTTGAGTACCAGCCGCTGTACAGCGAGCGCGCCGAACTCTATTGCGCTGCCGGCCACCCCCTGTTTGCGCTGGAGGACAGCAAGCTGACGCTGGAAGAACTGCGCCGCCACGATGCCATCTCCCCCAGCTTTCGCGTTCCGGCCGAGGTTCAGCAACAGTTTCAGGCCCTGCGCTGTACCGCCACAGCCTCCGACCGCGAGGGCATTGCCTTCCTGCTGCTGACCGGGCATTACATCGGCTACCTGCCGGACCACTATGCGGCCCAATGGGTTGCCAGCGGGCGCATGCGCGCACTCGATCCCACTCGCTATCACTACGACCTGGTGCTCTCTGCAGTCACTCGCAAGGGCAGACGCTCCCATCTGGTACTGGAAAGCTTCCTCGAGGCGCTGGCAGGCACTCCTATCTCCAGCTGACCATTTCCGAGACGGCGAAAAAGCTTGACTCCTTTAAGATGATGATCGACATTTAATTTAAATTAAAGTCGTCATTTAAAAAGGAGTTCCGCCATGAACAGCTCTCATGCCAGCACCGCACCATCATCTGCGATCGATAGCGCCTGTCGCGCATTCAGCGTGCCGCAGCGCATTCAGGCAAGCAGCCTGGAGCGCGCGCTTCTCTCCCAGGCTCAGCACGGCACCTTCCCCTACGCTGATGGCGACATCTCCGTCTGGAACATGGGTCTCGGCCCGCGCGTGCTGCTGGTACACGGCTGGGACAGCCGCGGCTCACACCTGGCGGCCTTTGTCGACCCGCTGCTGCGCGCTGGCTTTGCAGTCACCCTCTTCGACCTGCCAGCGCATGGTGATTCCGGTGGAAGTCTCAGCAGCCCGGTGCACGCCGGACGCGCTCTGGCCGCGCTGGCAGAGCACCTTGGCCCAATCCACGGCGTGATTGCTCATTCGCTGGGCTCGGCAGCCAGCCTGTGGGCCTTTTCCCACGGGCTGAGGGTCAACGCCAGCGTGCACCTGTGCGGCCCTTCCTCGCTCAGCCCCATGTTGCAGTTGCAGGCGTTGGGGCATGGACTTACAGCCGAAGAACAGCGCGAATTCAGCACGTGGGTGGAGCAGCATATCGGCATCCCGCCGGCGGAGATGGACCTGCCGTCGCTCAAGCACGGGCTGCGGCACCCGGCGCTGATCATGCATGACCCGACCGACCGTGTGGTGCCCTTCATCGCCTCGGCTGACCTGCACCGCCACTGGACCGACTCCGAACTGGTCGAGCTGGAAGGTCTGGGGCACCGCAGAATCCTGACCGACCCGCAGGTGATTGCACGCAGCTGCGCGCTACTGAGCAGCACCCACAAAGCCGGAGACCAGGCATGAGCACCTCGACCCGCACGCTGGCACTGCTATCCGGGCTGGCGGCTGTCGGCACACTGTCGACCACCATCATTCTGCCCTCCTTCCCGGCGATGGCCGCATCGCTGAATGCCGCCCCGGCCGACATGGCGCTGACGTTGAGCAGCTTCTTTCTGGTGTTTGCTGTCGGACAACTGCTGGTAGGGCCGCTTTCCGACCGCTACGGTCGTCGGCCGCTGATTCTCGGTGGTCTGACGCTGTTTGTGCTTGGCAGCCTGCTCGGCGCTGGCGCAACCGACCTGAGCACCATGGTGGCCGCCAGGGTGATTCAGGCAGCCGGTGTGTGCGCTGCATCGGTACTGGCGCGAGCGGTGGCACGCGACCTGTATGACGGCCCGCTGCTGGCAAAGGCCTTGGCTTTCATTATGGTTGCCATGGCCGCCGCACCGGGCTTCTCGCCCTTGATAGGTAGCGTGATAGACAGTCAGTTTGGCTGGCGCACCAGCTTTGTACTGGTCGCCGCAGCGGGTTCGGCGCTGATCCTGAGCTACAGCCTGTTGCTGAATGAAACCCATGCGCCTTCAGCACGCTTGAAGATGACTGTAGCCGCTACAGCAAAGGCCTATATGCAGTTGCTTGGCGACCGCCGATTCGCTCTGCCGGCGCTGGCGGTCAGTCTGGTAATCGGCGGGCTTTATGCGTTCTTTGCATCTGCACCAACGATCATGATACGCGGGATGGGCTACAGCAGCCTGCAGCTCGGTTTGTTCTTTGCAGCGACGGTATTGGTGGTTTTCAGCGCGGGAATACTGGCTCCGCGACTGGCCCAGCGATGGGGCGCCATTCCAGTGGTGATTATTGGCAGTCTGCTTGCGCTGTCAGGTGGCGTGTCGCAGGTACTGATGCATGAAGGCCAGGATTTGCTGCAATTTTGCCTGGCAATCTGTCTGTTTCTGGCCGGTATGGGCGTGATCAACCCGCTGGGCACCGCAGTAACCCTGCAGCCCTTCGCCGAGCAGGCGGGGCTGGCATCATCGTTATTGGGCTTTCTGCAGATGACTGTCGCCGCCATCGGCACCGGCCTGATCAGTGCCATTGCCCTGCCACCGTCACTGACGTTGGGCCTGCTGCTGAGCGCAGCCGCGCTGTGCTCGCTGGGTGGATTCTTGCTGTATTCCGCACACAGCGAGCCACAAATGGCATGAGGCACCCGGGCAAACGCCACCGTCGATTCCTGGTGACGCTTGCTCGGCCGGCCCCGGTTCAACCTGCGTTAGCTGGCGGCCGGCTCAGCGAAGTCGATCGGCAGCAGCAAGCAAAGCCTGCTCGGTAGCCTCCCAACCCAGACAACCATCGGTGATGGATACGCCGTAACGCAGCTCACCGGACAGTGCCTGACAACCGTCAAACAGATGGCTTTCCAGCATCACGCCACGCAGGCTGAGGTCGCCCGCAGCGCGCTGGGCAACCACATCAGCCAGTACCTCTGGCTGACGCAGCGGGTCCTTGCCGCTGTTGGCGTGACTGCAATCGACCACCAGCGAGGCCGGCATGCCCAGGCGCTCGAGCTCTGCTCGCACCCTCGCTACGGCTTCGGCCTGGTAATTCGGGCCGCCATGACCGCCACGCAGCACAATATGCGTATCCGCATTGCCGGTCGTTTCAACCAGCGCCGGCCGGCCATGCATGTCCATGCCGAAATGCTGATGCGGATGCCGGGCGGATCGCATGGCATCACAGGCAACCGCCACACTGCCGTCGGTCCCGTTCTTGAAGCCAACCGGCAGGTGTAACCCGCTGACCATCTCCCGGTGAATCTGCGACTCGCTGGTACGCGCACCAACGCAACCCCAGCTGAGCAGGTCATCAAGGTAGCTGGCGGCCAGCGGTTGCAGCAGCTCGGTTGCAATCGGCAGCCCCAGCTCGCTGATTGCCAGCATGGTGCGTCTGGAAAGCGCCAGACCGGCCGCCATGTCACCGCTGCCGTCGAGTTGCGGATCGTAGAGCATGCCCTTCCAGCCAACCGTGGTACGCGGTTTTTCGACGTAGGCACGCATGACCAGCAGCAGGCGATCAGCAACACGACGCTGCAACTGGGCCAGTCGCTCGGCGTATTCAAGCGCGGCGTCGGGGTCATGCAGGGAACACGGGCCGGTAATCACCAGCAGACGGTCATCCTTGCCATCAAGGATGTCACGAACAGCCTGGCGATGAGCGTCAATGGCCTCGGCCTGAGCGTCGCTCAGTGGCAGGCGTTCGCGCAGCTGAGCCGGTGTCGGCAGGGTCTGGGTACGGCGGGCGGCACTCTTGGTGGTCGGAGCAGCGCTGGCAAGTGCAGTTACAGTGGCAGTCATCTTTTGCTTCCTTAGCCGGGGCGGTCTTGCCGCCGCGGCGCTATCTTGGTGTTCGATCGAGTGGATGTCGTGAAGTCAGGGCGCCGAAGCAAAATCGCCAGCTGCAGCAAGAGCGCGGGTTGTAAGAGCGTTGTGCGTACATGGTCATTCCTCGAATCTGCAAAGCCAAATAAAAAACCCCGGTCGGGTAGCCGACCGGGGTTTCTTGATTCTCTGGTGGCGACCCGTCAATTCAGGGCGCCTGTGGGGTATCAGGCGCGCCTTTGGCTAAACCAATACCCAAAATAAAAGTAACCAACCGCCACGCGCGCAGCAGCGACAGCACGCAGGGCGCTGGCGACAACAATCTGGGCGGAACGGTGTGTCATGGCTTGATTACCTTTAAACAATAGCCCGACTCTAACGGATGAGTTGCGCAGGGCGCAACCCCTTCTGCCTTCAATCATCGACGTTTTGGTGGTGCCAGACCGTCAGACGACGTCACTACCTGCCCTGTCGGCGGGCGTGACGGACGCTTGCCCGCCCTCGGCTTCTTCGACTTTGGCGCCGCCTTCTTGCCATCCTTTTTACCGTCTTTCTTTTTCTTGCTGCCAACCGGCTTGCCCGAAGACTTGACCTTTTTAGGCCCCTTGAAACTGCCGGGCACTTCAGCCAGCAGACGACGCTCGAACTGGCGGCGCAGGTAGCGCTCGATGCTCGACATCAGGTTCCACTCGTGCGGGCTGACCAGCGAAATAGCCAGACCTTCGGCACCCGCACGGCCGGTGCGGCCAACCCGGTGCAGGTAGTCGTCGCCACTGCGCGGCATGTCAAAGTTGATGACCCGATCCAGCTCAACGATATCCAGACCACGGGCAGCAACGTCAGTCGCCACCAGAATACCGTTGGCGCTTTGCTTGAAGCGCTCCACCGCCAGATAGCGATCTTTCTGATCCTTCTCGCCGTGCAGCACGTAGACGCGCAGATCCAGAGCCCGCAGCACTCCGTTCAGGCGATCCGCCATGACCCGGGTATTGGTGAAGACGATGGTCTTGCCGTCGCCCTGATTCTGCAACAGCCACTTGAGCATGGCTTCCTTGTGGGCGTTGTCGTCCGCAGGAATAACTTGCTGAGTGATACTCGGCGTGTCATCGCGTACGGAGTTCAGCTCAAGAATCTGCGGCTCGGAAAGAACCGAGTCGATCATGCGCTGCAGACCGCGATTACCCTTGGTGGCGGAAAACAGCATGGTCTGGCGCTCGCCCGGGCAGGCGTCAGCCAACTTGCCCACATCCTCGGCAAAGCCCATATCCAGCATGCGGTCCGCTTCATCCAGCACCAGAGTCTGCACACTGCCCAGATCCAGATTGCCCGCTGTCAGTTGCTCGAGCGCGCGCCCCGGAGTGGCCACCACAATGTCCGGATTCTTGCGCAGACGCGCCGCCTGAACGCGGAAGTCTTCGCCGCCGGTAACCTGCTCAGCCTTGATAAAGGTGAACCTGGCCAGCGCAGCAAAATCCTTCGAGACCTGACGGGCCAGTTCGCGCGTGGGCACCAGGATCAGAGCGCGGGGCGCGAGCGGCTTGCTTTCGTCTGCCAGCAGGCGTTGCAGCATGGGCAGCACGAACGCGGCCGTCTTGCCGCTGCCGGTCTGGGCGATGACATAAAGGTCCTTGCCTTCAATGGCAGGCGGAATAGCTGCAGCCTGAACCTCGGTAGGTTGCTGAAAGGAAAGCTCGGCAAGCGCCTTGAGCAGACGCTCGTGCAGATCAAATTGGCTGAACAATGAAGTCACTCTGAAGTTCGGGAATTAACAGAGCCGAAGTTTAGCAGAGTGAAGGACGAAGCTCCCTGTCGGGAGCGAACCAGAGACAAAAAAAGGGGATATCCGAAGATATCCCCTCAAACCCAAACGTTTACAGCAGCATCAGAACTTAACGGATACCCGAAGCACGCAGGGCAGCCGGTGTGAACTGATTGTAGGTCGGCACATAGGTCAGGTCTGGAGCGGAGACCTCTTCCGTGTACATACCCAGTGCGATGTAACGACCTGCCAGCAGGTCATACAGCGTTTCCAGCGAGTAACCCGGGATCTGGTAGTCGTAGTTGAAGGACAGGTGACCTTCACCTACACGCCACAGAGTACCGCGACCATCGTAGTGATCGGCCAGGGTGATCATCCAGGAGTCTTCGTCAACGAAGAAGTTACGCTGAGCGTAAATGTGACGCTGACCTGCCTTGACGTTGCCCTGAACTTCCCATACGCGGTGCAGCTCGAAACGGGTGTATTCCGGGTTGACGTGACCAGCTTGCAGAACGTCAGCGTACTGGGTGCCACGCTCGGTCAGCTTGCCGCTGTTGTACGGAATGTAGATTTCCTTCTTGCCGACCAGGGTCCAGTCATAACGGTCAGGTGCACCGTTATACATGGCGAAGTTGTCAGAAGTACGCATACCGTCAGACGCGGTACCCGGGCCGTCGTAGGCAACCTGCGGAGCACGACGTACACGGCGCTGACCGGCGTTGTATACCCACGCCATACGCGGCTCTTTCAACTGATCCAGGCTATCGTGAACCAGCAGTACGTTACCTGCCAGACGGGCCGGCGCATTCACACGCTGCTTGAAGAACAGCAGGGTGTTCGGCATGGTCGACTCATCGACGTCAGGCATCAGCTGCGGGTAACCCACTTCCTCTTCCAGCTTGATCAGCGTGAAGGATCCGTTGGTTTGCGGCATGGCCTGCATGTACCAGCGATGAGCGTTTACGCGATAGCGGGTGTTGTGGTTCCAGACAACCTCGGCACCGGACTTCGGAATCGGGAACGCAAAGGTTCCGTGGCTGAAGTTGGAGATGCCGTCACCGCCGTTGACCAGTTTGGCCTGACCGGCAGTTGCCTTGACCTGATCGTAGACAGACTGCGGATAGCCGACAGTACGCTTGCTCTGGTAGACCGGCATACGGAAGGTTTCAGGATAACGCTCGAACATGGCGACCTGACCCGGGGTCAGATTGTCCTTGTACTGCTGGTAGTTCTGAGCGGTGATCACGAACTCCGGCTGCTCACCAGCGAAGGGGTTCTCGTAGAAGTGATCTGCCAGTTCCTTACCGGCATCACGCGGCAGACCACCGGTCCATTCCGGAATGGTGCCCGCAGCATTACCGGCCTTCTCTGCACCGATCGGTGTCAGGGAAGTACCCAGCTGATCGATTTCAGCCTGGGTCAGGGTTTGCGCCATTACAGAGGATGCCATCAGGCTCAGGGCCAGACCGCCGACACCCATCAGAGTTTGTTGCATACGCATATTGTTATTTCTCCTTATGGCCTGTCTGATCAGAAGCTTACGCTGAAGCTGACGGCCGCAAAGTCACGGTCAACGGCGGTGTTGTACTTACCGTCGAAGAAGTCGGTGTAGCTGATGCTGGCGTTGTACTTGTTCGCGTAATCGGCGTTCAGACCAATACTGATTGCCTTGGCATCTTCGGTGAAGTTCGGGCCGTAACCCTCAACGTCATGCGACCAAGTCAGGTTCGGGCTGAGGTTCACCCCAGCGAAAACGTTGGAGTAATCCAGCGAGGCGCGGACACGATAGCCCCAGGACCAGTCGGTGTAGAAGCCGTCGTTCTCACACCAGCTTGCAGCATTCGGTGAGCGGCCAGCAGGAGGAGTACCCTGATTAGAGGAACATTGACCTGCCGGCAGCACACCAAGACCGCCATCACCCTCGACAAACGGGCTCTGACCGAACAATGAGTCGCGACCGAACTTCAGATCACCAATACCGGCAACGTAATTGACACCGGCCTCGCCAACCAGAGACAGGCGGCTCGCCCCGAGTACTCGCTCAATGAACTTGATGGCAGTCACTTGCGCCTGATAAACCTCCATGCGCTCGTAACCCTGGATATCGTCACCAAAGCCCACGGTCAAACCACGGTGGGTGTTGTCTTGACCAGTTCCAGCGTTGACCAAGGCAGTACGACTCATATCACCGGTGTTCAACTGAAGCGGCATGTTGGGGCGGTAGCTGATTTCACCGCCCAGCGAGGTGCCGGCAACAGAGGTCTGAAAGCTCACACCGTACAGACGAATATCTTCAGGATATTCGAAGTAATAGCCAGCGCCACCCAGCGTCCCACCCAGACCCGGCAACAGATCGCCAGCATTGGATGTCACTGCAAACAGACCTGCGGTGTTGGAGTAAATGGGAGTGCGGCTATGGTAGTTCATCGCGTAAAAGCCAAACTCGGAGTCGTTCAGCTCAGGAACAAACCAACGGAAAGCGACACCAAACTGGCCTTCGTCCTTCGCCTCACGGTCTTTCTCGGTACGTGAAATCACGGTTCCCGGGGGCTGCTCACCCTGCGGGAAGTCAGCACCTGCATAGACTAGACGGTCATTACAGCCGGTAGCCAGAGTATCCGAACCGAAGAAAGTACCGCAGTTATCGATTGCGAACGGATGCCACTTCAGTTGGTAGAAAGCTTCGACGCTCAGGTTTTCAGTCAGGCCCTGAGAGATGTAAAGCATCTCGACCGGCAACAGACCTTCCTTGATCTCGGCGCCCGGGCGACGGAAAGCGGCCACGTCAATCGGGTTGATGGAGTTGATGGAGTTACCGATAAAGGTTGACTCGCCCCAGCTGACTACCTGGCGACCCAGACGAATATTGCCCGGATTGTTGCCGATGAAATAGTTGTGGTAGACGAAGGCGTCCAGCAAAGCCACGCCTGCACCCTTGACCAGCGGCGGGCGACCGGAGTCGTCAATATCGTAGAAGTTCTGGTGGCCGTCTTTTGTCGCAAAATCGTACCAGTACTTACCGCGAATAAATGCACCAGAGTCGCCATAGCGAAGCTCAAGGTCGTGAACGCCACGGAAGATTTTGGAAAATACGTCTCCGGAGCTGTAGTTCAGTCGACCATCGTCAGAGGTCCGAGCAGCAGCCTCTCCCCCATTGGACAGCGAAATAAAACGCTTGTCCGCATTCTGAGTAGATACGCTCATACCTACAGATACTTGCGAATCCAGCTGCGCTTCCACGTCACCGATATTGAAGTTAACTGCCCCAGCCGATCCAGAGAAACTGGCCAGACCGATTGCCAGCGGCAATGCGGCAAGCGACCAAGCATGCATTTTTTTTGTCATTGTGCTGCTCCGTTAGATTTGAATCATGGGTTCAAGACGACGCGAGCCGTCTAGCACCGGAACCAAGTCTGTCACGAGATCGGAACGCGATTTGGCCGATTCGGACGAGTTTTTTGGCCGCTAGGGACATTCACATGCTGAATACCCTTGATCCAAAGCCCGCAATTATCCGTTGCATAATTTTGCACAATAGGACTTTGTGTTTTATTGTTAACGCCAGTTGCAGTCGATCAAAATAATAAAATTCAGGCGACAAAGCCCATGACTCCACAGAACCATGCTCTTTCCTCGGAGCGCGTGCACGAACGCTGCTTCTGGGCACAGGGGATTGCCCAGGGGCTCGAACTGTACGGCAAAACAGTCCGCGACCTGCCCGCTGACCTGCGCCAGCATTGCAAGCCTTCAGACCTCAGCCAGATGCACATCAGCCAGAGCGATATGAACCGTCTCTGGAACGCTGCGGCCAAACTGTCCCGAGGGTGTGCAGAATTCTGTGTAACCGGGGATGGGGTTACTACTGTGGCAGCCTGCCTTCGTAGCTGATCGTAAAGCGTGTCAGTGCCGCTTTCCAGTCACGGATCGGCATCGTCCATTTCTTGCTGATGTTGCGTAGCG